>JASKZT010000389.1 GCA_030145965.1 Ornithinimicrobium sp. | reverse complement strand
CGACGCCGGCATCGCGATGGCCGTAGCGGTGCTGCTCTTCACCCTGCCAGCCGGAGCGGCGCGCGGGGTGCGCCTGCTCAACTGGGAGAGCGCCGTCCAGCTGCCCTGGGGTGTGCTCCTGCTCTTCGGTGGGGGTCTGGCGCTGTCCGCTCAGTTCGGCGCGTCCGGGCTGACCGAGTGGATCGGCACGCAGGCCGAGGGGCTCGGTGGCCTGCCCGCCGTGCTGCTGGTGCTCGCCTTCGCCGCCGGGATCATCTTCCTGACCGAGCTGACCTCCAACACCGCCACCGCGGCTACCTTCCTGCCGGTCGCGGGCGGGGTCGCGCTCGGGCTGGGCGTCGACCCGATGCTGCTGGCCATCCCCGTCGCGCTGGCGGCCACCTGCGCCTTCATGCTGCCGGTGGCGACGCCGCCCAACGCCATCGCCTTCGGCTCGGGCTACGTCACCATCCCGCAGATGGTCAAGGCCGGCGTGTGGCTCAACCTCATCGGCATCGTGCTCGTCACGGCCACCGTCATGACGCTGGCGGTGTGGGTGTTCAGCATCGCCTACTAGTCGGTGCTCAGAATCGCGAGGAGCTGCCCGCCCCGCTGAAGCTGCCGCCGCCGCTGTAGCCCGAGGACGAGCCCCCGGAGGACGACGAGGAGCGCGACTGCTCCACGCTGGTGTGCCCCGCGGAGTAGCTCGAGCGGAACGAGCCGACCGCGAACCAGGTCCACGTCGGGTAGGCGTAGCTGACGATGGTGGTCTCGGAGACGCGGGTCCTGCGTCCCTCGTTGAGCTCGGTGACCATGAGGTCGCGCTCGCCGGTGTCGTCGAACGTCGTGGCGACCACACCGGCGAGCCGGTCGAGGTGGGCCCCGAGGTCGTCGCGCGTGGCCCGCAGCCGGTCGAGGGCGTCGTCGGGGGAGACGGCCTGGGACTCCAGCTCGCCGCGCAGGCGGTCGAGGCCGACGAGGGCCTGCGAGGCGAAGGCGCGCACGGCCTGCGCCTCGGGCGTGCCCCGCACCTCCTCGGGCAGGTCGTCGTCGAGCATGGGCTCCACGTCCTCCAGCTCCTCGCGCACCGGGGTCACCTGCCGGTGCCACGCCTCGGCCCAGGCGCGGTCGCGGTTGAGCAGGGCGGCGGTGTCGGCGATGACGTCGTCCAGGTGGTCCAGCGCCTGGGCCTTGTCGCGGTAGGCACGCATCAGGGTCAGCGTCGCGGGCGCGTCGTACTCCCTCTCCGGCACGGCGCGGGCCCGGTTGCCCAGCTCGGTCAGCTCGCGGAAGCCCTTCTGGTACTCGTCGTAGCGGCGCAGCATGAGCCCGCCGTAGCGGGTGCCCTCGGGCAGCAGCCTGGCGTGCAGCTCGGTGACGTCCCGCTCGGCGACGACCGAGGCCATGAGGGTGTCGCCCTCGGCCCGTGCCTCGCGGCTGCGTCGTGCGCGGACGAGACCGGTGCCCAGCCAGGCGCCGGACCCGGCGAGGGTCGCGAGCGAGGTGCCTCCCAGGAGGGCGCCGCCGCCGACGGTGCGCGGGAAGGGCGCGTTCATCCGGGCGGCCGCGGCCTCGATGCCGATCCCCGCGCCCTCGGTCCAGCGTCGGGCGCGCAGCTCGTCCTTGGTCGCGTCCTGGACGTCCAGCTGGGCGTCCTCGCCGATGGCGCGGTTGTCGCCGAAGTAGGTGCCCACCAGCCGCCCCTCGGGGTCGACGGCGAAGAGGTAGAGGTCGTCGGCCCAGCGCTGCCCGTCGCCGCTGAGCCACTCCGGCCGGTTCTCCCGGGCGTGCTCGAGCACGGCGTCGTTGAGCGCGAGGTCGTCGACCTGGGCCTCCTGGCCGCCACGGTGCGTGAGCACCGCCACGTCGGTCGGCTCGTAGAAGCGGACCTCGTCGACGATCATCCGCAGGCTCGGCTCGTGGAGCACCCCCGCGGTGTCGTCGACCTCGAGCTGGGTGGCGGCGTGCTGCGGTGCCTGCGCCGCCCACCAGCCCACGCTCGTGCCGACGACACCCAGCGTCGCCACGGCTCCCACCAGCGCCCTCGTGCGGATCGACATGCCTGCTCCCGTCCCCTGAACCGCTCGTCCCTGCCCTCCGCCTCACCGTACGTGGTCCAGGAGGGGGCAGGTCCGCCTACCCCCGGCGCCGGACGACGAGCCAGACCACGAGGCCGATGACCGCGGCCGGGAGCACCACCGCCAGGAGCAGGATCACGCCCAGGCCGCCCAGCGCCGCGGCTCCGAACCCGGACCCCCCGTCCTCCGGGCCGACCCAGGCCTCCTGCACGCCGGTGCAGCGGACGACGTGGTCGCCGTCCTGGTCGGCCGTGACCGTGCCGAGCCGCTGCTTGCCCAGGCGGGCGGTGCCGACGTTCTCGAAGCCTTCGAGCGTCTCGACCGAGCCGTCCGGGGCCGTCACCGTGCACTCGGCCTCGGCGCGCGAGGGCCCGTCGACGTAGACCGTGCGCTCCCCGCCCTCGGTCATCGTCACGGTCAGCTGGCCTCCGACGAGGGGCTGGTCCTCCTCCTGGGCCGCGCCGCCCGGGGCGGCGACGCCGAGGCCGAGCGTCGCCGCCGCCACCAGGGCGAGCGCCCCCCGTCGGAAGATGCTGGCCGCCTGCCGTCCACCGTTGCCCGTCACGGTCGTCAGGGTAGGCGCAGCGTCTAGGCTGAGGTGACCCGGACGGCCCGACCGGGCCCCACCCCGAGGAGCCCGATGCCCGACCAGCGCACGATCATCATCACCGGCGCCAGCGACGGCATCGGCGCCGCCGCGGCGCGCCAGCTCGCGGCGCTGGGCCGTCGCGTCGTCGTCGTGGGCCGCTCGCCGCAGAAGACGAGGGCCGTGGCCGAGGAGATCGGGGCGCCCGCCCACGTGGCCGACTTCGCCGACCTCGCCCAGGTGAGGGAGCTCGCCGAGACGCTGCGCGCCTCCTACCCGCGGCTCGATGTGCTGGCGAACAACGCCGGCGGCATCCTCACCCGGGGCAGCACCGTGGACGGGCATGAGACGACCTTCCAGGTCAACCATCTGGCGCCCTTCCTCCTCACCCACCTGCTCATGGACCGGCTCGTCGGGTCCCGCGCGAGCGTCCTCCAGACCTCGAGCATCGGGCACCGCCTCTTCGGCAGGATCGACCTGGACGACCTCGGCAACGAGCGGCGCTGGTCGGCCGAGAAGGCCTACGGCGACGCCAAGCTGGCCAACGTACTGTTCACCCGGGAGCTGCACCGGCGCTACGCCGACCAGGGCCTCAGCGCCGCGGCGTTCCACCCCGGCGGGATCGCGACGAACTTCGCCAACGACACCTCCAGCCTCATGCGCCTCGTCTACCAGACGCCGCTGCGACGCCTCATGACGAGCGTGGAGACCGGCGGTGGTCGCCTCGTCTGGCTCGCCGAGGGCACACCGGGGCAGACCTGGCGGTCGGGGGAGTACTACGAGCGCAACCGCCCCGGCAGGCTCAACCCGCAGGCGCGCGACGAGGCGCTCGCCCGCGGGCTGTGGGAGCGCAGCGAGGAGCTGCTGGGGATCTGAGCCCG
>JASKZT010000386.1 GCA_030145965.1 Ornithinimicrobium sp. | reverse complement strand
GTCGATGCCCTTGAGCACCTCGTTGTCGCCGAAGCTCTTGTGGAGGTCGCGCACCTCGATGGCCGGGGCCAGGGGGTCGAGGTCCTGCTCGGGGTGGAGGTCCTTCATCAGCGGCTCCTCTTCTGCCGGCGCTCCATCCAGGCCACGAGCTGCGTCAGCGGCAGCGTGATGGCCAGGTAGAGCAGCGCGGCGAACGTCAGGCTGGTCGCGGTGCCCGACGACGGACCGCTGACCATGAAGTCGCGGGCCATCGAGGTCAGCTCCTTCTGGTTGACGGCGAAGCCGAGCACGAAGAGCAAGGAGGTGTCCTTGAGCAGGATGACCAGCTCGTTGGTCAGCGGCGGCACCACGATCCGCAGCGCCTGGGGCATGACGACCGAGGCCATCGTCCAGGACGGGCTCATGCCCAGGCTGCGGGCGGCCTCGCTCTGCCCCTTCGGCACGGCCTCGATGCCGGCGCGCAGCGTCTCGGCCATGTAGGCGGCCGCGACGAGCATGAGCGCGGCCAGTCCCGAGCCGATGATGCCGCCCGGGGGCCGCCACCCGCCGAAGGCGATCGGCACGCCGAAGCCCATGAAGAGGATGACGACGAGCGCGGGCAGCCCGCGGAAGAGCTCGATGTAGGCCGTCGCCAGCCACCGGAACGGCGCGACCGGCGCCAGCTTCAGCAGGACGAGGACGACGGCGAGGACGAAACCGCCGACGAAGGCGATGAGGGTGTAGGCCAGCGTGTTCTTCACCCCGACGAAGACCATGTCCTGCCAGGTCCCGCTGAACCCCTCGGTGAGGAAGAAGTTGCGGGTGATCGCCTGCCAGTCGGCCAGCACCGCGAAGAGGACGACGACGAGCACGAAGACGGCGTAGAGGACGCCCTGGGTCGTGCGCCTGCGCGCGCTGCGGGTCATCCTCGCCTGCCCAGCCGTCATCGTCGTCGTCCTCGTCCTGCCCGCGGTCGCTCAGCGACCGCTGCTCGTGGCCTCGTCGGTGTCGGCGCCCTCCACGGCGAAGTAGGAGTCGTAGATCTCGTCGTAGCGGCCGTCGTCGCGCATCGCCTGCAGCTGGCCGTCGACCGCCTCGACGAGGCCGCTGTTGCCCTTCTTCATCGCCAGGCCGTACTGCTCGTCGGTGGAGTACTCCTCGACGATGGTGAAGTCGCCGCTCTCGGTGTTCTCCAGGTTGACCGGGAGGTCCTGCAGGAGGGCGTCGACCTGGCCGGCCTGGATCGACTGGAGCATCTCGCCGGCGCCGGGCAGGGCGACGACCGAGGCGTCCTCGGGCACGTTCTCCTCGGCGTAGCGCTGACCGGTCGTCGCGGCCTGGACGCCCACGGTCTTGCCGGACAGGTCCTCGATGGAGGCGATGTCGCTGCCCGTGGGGACGAGGAGGGACTGCTTGGAGTCGTAGTAGGCGTCGCTGAAGTCCAGGCTCTCCTTGCGCTCGTCGTTGATCGTCATCGCCGAGGCGACGAGGTCGCAGTCGCCGGCGTTGAGCGCCAGGCCGGACTGGAGCGCGTCGAAGGAGGAGTCCTTGACGGCCAGCTCGAGCTCGAGACCGTCGGCGACCGCCTGGACGATGTCGATGTCGAAGCCGGTGTAGCCGGAGGGGGAGGACTGGTCGAAGTCCTCGAAGGGCGGGTAGGGGACGTCGGAGCAGACGGTCAGGGTGCCGTCGGTCACGAGGTCGAGGTCGCTACCTGCCGCCGCCTCGCCGTCGCCGCCGCCGCCGTCGGACCCGCAGGCGGCGAGGGACAGGACGAGACCGGCGGCCGCGGTGGCCGCGTACACGGAGCGAATGTTCATACCCCGCACTGTATATCTGCGCGCTGCCTGCCCCCGCACCCCGGCTGACCGCGACGGGGCGGCACGTCAGGTGCCGAAACGGCGCTCCCGCTCGGCGTAGGACCGCAGGGCCCGGAGGAAGTCCACCTTGCGGAAGTCGGGCCAGTAGGCCTCGCAGAAGTAGTACTCGCTGTGGGCGCTCTGCCAGAGCAGGAAGCCGCCGAGCCGCTGCTCGCCGGAGGTGCGGATGACGAGGTCCGGGTCGGGCTGGCCCTTGGTGTAGAGGTGCTCGGCGATGGCCTCGACCGACAGCGCGTCGGCGACCTCCTCCAGGGTCTTCCCGTCGGCGGCGGCGTGGCGCAGCAGCGAGCGCACGGCGTCGGCGATCTCCCGGCGCCCGCCGTAGCCGATCGCCACGTTGACCAGCATCCCCTCGACCCCGGCCGTGCGCTCGGCCGCGGCCCGCAGCGTGCCCGCGGTGCGGGCGGGCAGCAGGTCCAGCGCGCCCACGACGTGCATCCGCCAGCGGCCGCAGGCTGCCAGGTCGTCGACGACCTTCTCGATGATCGCCAGGAGGGGCTGCAGCTCGGCGGCCGGGCGGTTGAGGTTGTCGGTCGAGAGCAGCCAGAGCGTGACGACCTCGACACCGGCCTCCTCGCACCAGCCGAGGAAGGGCGCGATGTTGTCGGCGCCGGCGCGGTGCCCCTCGGCCGACCCGGCGCCGCGGCGCCTGGCCCAGCGGCGGTTGCCGTCGAGCATGACGCCGATGTGCCGGGGCAGCTGGTCGGCCGGCAGCTGGCGGCGCAGGGACGAGGTGTACGCCTTGTAGACCAGGTCCCGCGGAGTCTGCATGGGCAGCAACCTACCCGGCGGCGCTGGGAGGAGGCCGGGGGCGGCGAGGACCGTAGACCTACGGCGGCGTAACCTACGGTTGCGTAAGTTACGATCCTCCCCATGAGCAGGACGAGGGACACGGCCCACGGGGCGACCGGCGCGGCGGGGGAGCTCGTCGAGACGATCGTCGACCACGCCAAGCCGCACCTGCGCGGGTGGCTCCACCTCGGCATGGTGCCGTTGAGCGTGGTCGCCGGGGCGGTGCTCCTCGCGCTGGCGCCGGACCGGACGGAGCGGGTGGCGGTGCTGGCCTTCGCGCTGAGCGCGGTGCTCCTCTTCGCCACCTCGGCCACCTACCACCGGGGCCGCTGGTCGCCGCGCACGGCCGCGGTGCTCAAGCGCTGGGACCACGCCAACATCTTCCTCATCATCGCCGGCACCTACACGCCCTTCGCCGTGATGCTGCTGCGCCCGGCGCAGGCCGCCACGCTGCTGTGGGTGATCTGGTCCGGGGCCGTGGCGGGGGTGGTCTTCCGCGTGTTCTGGGTCGGCGCCCCGCGGTGGCTCTACACCGTCGTCTACGTCGCCCTGGGCTGGGTCGCGGTCTTCTACCTCGTGCCCTTCTGGCGCGAGGGCGGGCCGCCCGTCGTCCTGCTCATCGCCGCGGGCGGCCTGCTCTACACGGCCGGGGCGGTCGTCTACGGCACCAGGCGGCCCAACCCCTCGCCGCGGTGGTTCGGCTTCCACGAGGTCTTCCACGCCTTCACGGTCGCGGCCTTCGCCGCGCACTGGACCGCGACGCTGCTCATCGTCCTCGCCGCCCGCGCAGGCGCCTGACCCCGCCGGCACCCGCGGGGTGCCGCGTCGGCCGGCCCGCGTCAGCCCACCGGGTCGGTCGGCTCGTCCTCGCGCTCGGTCGCCGCGGCGGCGCGGGCCCGCTCCCGCTGAGCCTCCTCGACCCGCTTCTCCTCGGCCAGCCGCATGCGGCGCAGACGCCGGGTCATGTCCCGCCCGAGCAGCCAGATGACGATCATCAGGCCGAACAGGACGAGGAACCCGCCCATCCCGGCCGTGACCTCCACGCTCGTGGTGTTCACTCGCGGTGCCCCTCTTCCTCGCGCATCTCGTCGCGGTCGTCCGCGTCCGCGTCCTGCGGCCGGGTCGAGCGAGGCTCCAGGCCGGGCTCGAGCGGCTCCAGCGGCGGCGGGCCGACGTAGGCGACCACGGGCTCACCCTCGGCGTCGCGCTCGGGGGCGCGACGGCATACCTCGTCGGGGTCCGGGAGGTCCCGGACGCCGGCGAAGAGGTCGTCCTCGGGCAGCGTCACGGGCAGCAGCGAGCGGGCCAGCTCGTAGTCCTCGGTCGGCCAGACGCGCTGCTGCACCTCCAGCGGGACCGCGAACCACTGCCCGTCGGGGTCGACCTGGGTGGCGTGGGCCAGCAGGGCGGCGTCGCGCGTCGCGAAGTGGTCGGCGCACGGGAGGTGCGTGGCCAGCTGGCGGCGGGGACGCCGGCGCAGGTTGGCGAGCCAGTCGGCGTAGGGGGACTCCAGCCCCTCCGCGAGCATGGCCTCGTGCAGCGCCTCGGTGCGCTCGGCGGACCAGCCGTTGTAGTAGAGCTTGAGCGGCTGCCACGGCTCGCCCGCGTGGGGGAAGGCCTCGGGGTCGCCGGCCGCCCGCCAGGCCGCCATCGTCACCACGTGGGTCTGGATGTGGTCGGGGTGGGGGTAGCCGCCGTTCTCGTCGTAGGTGGTGACGACGTGGGGACGGAACTCGCGGATCACCCGCACGAGGGCCTCCGCCGACACCTCGACCGGCTCGAGGGCGAAGCAGCCCTCGGGCAGCGGCGGCAGCGGGTCACCCTCCGGCAGGCCGGAGTCGACGAAGCCGAGCCAGGTGTGGCTGACGCCGAGGATCTCGGCGGCCCGCGCCATCTCGTCCCGGCGGACCTGGGCGAGGTCGCGCAGGATGTGGGGGTCGCCCTTGAGGCGCTCGTTGAGGATGTCGCCGCGCTCGCCGCCCGTGCAGGAGACGACACGCACGTCGACCCCCTCCGCGACGTACCTCGCGGTCGTCGCGGCACCCTTGGAGGACTCGTCGTCGGGATGGGCGTGCACGGCCATGAGGCGCAGGCCCGCAGGCGTGGGCGTCGTCATCGCGGCGCTCTCCTTCGTGCGGCACCGGGGTCGTGCCCGGCGTCCGGGGTCGTGACGGACAATAGGGTGCGCCGGCCTGTCCCGGCGCACCATGATCGACACCATCCTCTCACCGCTCCCCGGACGGACCGACCGTGACCTTCCCGCCGCGCCCCGACGCCATCCCGCCCCAGCCCGCGCCCGGCGGCGGGCCGGACGGGGACCGTGGCCGGGTCGTGGACTGGGACGCCGAGGAGGAGTCGGCCGCGGCCCGCGGCGGGCCGCGGCGCCTCGACGACCGCGCCCGCCGGCGCTGGTGGGCGGTCGGCACCGTGGCGGTGGTGGTCATGTCCGCGCTCGCCGTGTGGTTCGGGCTGTCGGCGACCTCGGGCAGGGTGCACTGGGTCGACAGCGGCCACCAGCTGGTCTCCGGCACCCGGGTCGACGTGCGCTTCGACCTTCGGCGCGACCCCGCCCGCGAGGTCACCTGCCGGCTGGAGGCGCAGGACTTCTCGCACGCGGTCGTCGGCCGCACCGACGTCACGGTCGCCCCGTCGGCGGAGTCGCCGAGCCGGCACGTCGAGCCGCTGCGGACCGCCTCCCCGGCGATCACCGGCTACGTCGACGAGTGCTGGTACAGCGACGAGGGCCCCCGCCACCGTTGACCCGCCCGGGTCCCAGCGGCACCCCACGGGACGCACGCGGGCGCCGACCGGGAGGACCCGGCCGGCGCCCGCGGCACCGTCTCGTCGGCTCAGGAGGCCTTGTAGGGCTTCGCGTCGACGATCTTGACCTCGACGGCCGTGCCGTTCGGGGCGGTGTAGCTCACGGTCTTGCCGGGGGTGGACCCCATGAGGGCGGCACCCATGGGCGACTTCTCGCTGTACACGGTCATGTCGTCCTCGTCCCCGATGATCTCGCGCGAGCCGAGCAGGAAGGTCTCGGTGTCGCCGAACATCTCGACGGTGACGACCATGCCGGGCTCGACGATGCCGTCGTCCGCGGGGGCGGTGCCGACGATGGCGTTCTGGAGCAGGTGCTGGAGCTGGCGGATGCGGGCCTCCATCTTGCCCTGCTCCTCCTTGGCGGCGTGGTAGCCACCGTTCTCCTTCAGGTCGCCCTCCTCGCGCGCGGCCTCGATGCGTCGAGAGATCTCCGCGCGGCCCTCGCCGGTCAGGTGGGCCAGCTCGGCGCTCAGGCGGTCGTACGCCTCCTGAGTCAGGTAGCTCTGGTCCTTGGCGGTGTCGGTCACGTTCCTTGCTCCTCGTCCTCGTGCGTCTGGCGGGCGCGTACCTCGGTGCCCCCAAACGCAAGGTCCGGGCACCTTCTGCCCGGACCGTGATGAAACCACCACTGTAGACGCCTTCGCGGCAGGAGTCGAGATTCCCGCCGCCCCGCGGGGGCGGTGCTCAGGCGTGGTCGACCGTGTAGCCGCGGTCCATGAGCGCCCGCACGACCTCGCCCGAGTGCTCGTGCCCGCGCGTCTCCAGGGTGAGCGAGATCGCCACCTCGTGGACCGCCAGGGAGGGCACGCGGCGGTGGTGCTGGACCTCCAGGACGTTGCACGACATCTCGGCGAGCATCGTCAGCACGCCCGCCAGGTTGCCCGGCCGGTCGGGCACCCGGACCCGCAGCTGCAGGTAGCGGCCGGCGGCGGTCAGGCCCTGGCGGATGATGCGCAGGAGCAGCAGCGGGTCGATGTTGCCCCCCGAGAGGACGACCACGACGGGTCCCTCGTAGTGCGTGGCCGTCTCCAGCCCCATCTCCATGAGGTGCGCGGTCGCCGCGGCGCCCGCGGGCTCGACGACGAGCTTGGCCCGCTCGGCGAGGTAGAGCACCGCCCGCGCGATGGCGGTCTCGCTGACGGTCTCCATGCCGTCGACGAGCTCGGAGACGAGGGCGAAGGGGACGTCGCCCGGGCGGCCGACCGCGATGCCGTCGGCCATCGTGCTCATGCCCTCCACGGGCACCGGGTGGCCGGCCGCGAGCGAGCCCGGCCAGGCCGCGGCCTGCTCGGCCTGGACGCCGACGACCCGCACGTCCGGTCGCAGGGCGCGCACCGAGGTGGCGATGCCGGCGAGCAGCCCCCCGCCCCCGGCCGCGACGACGACCGTGCGCACGTCGGGGACCTGCTCGAGGATCTCCAACCCGCAGGTGCCCTGGCCCGCCACGATGTCGGGGTGGTCGAAGGGCGGGATGAAGACAGCGCCCTGCTCCTCCTCGTGACGCCGCGCCTCGACGATGCACTCGTCCAGGGTCGTGCCGGTCTGGACCACGGTGGCGCCGTAGCCGCGGGTGGCCGCGAGCTTGGGCATCGACGCGCCGTGGGGCATGTAGACGGTGGCCTCGATGCCGAGCAGCCGGGCGGCGAGGGCGACGCCCTGGGCGTGGTTGCCCGCGCTGGCCGCGACGACGCCGCGACGCTTCTCGTCGGCGGTGAGCCGGGACATCCGGGTGTAGGCGCCGCGCATCTTGAAGGAGCCGGCGCGCTGGAGGTTCTCGCACTTGAGGTGGACCGGCACGCCCGTGCGGTCGGACAGCGCCTGGCTGAACTCCATGGGCGTCGGGGTCAGGACCCCCGCCAGCACCTCGCGGGCCGCGAGGACGTCGTCGAGGGTCACGGCAGGCAGCGTCGGCACGGACCCAGCCTAGTGGTGCCCCTCAGAGCAGCTGAGCGGCGACGGCGCGGGCCACCTCGGGGTGCTCGGCCGCGAGCAGCCCCGCGGCGAGGAGCAGGTAGTCGGTGTCGACGTCGGTCCGGGCCCGGGCCGGTGGCCGCCAGCCACCGCCGTGGTCGTCGAGCACCGGTCCCAGGACCGCCCGGGCCTCGCCGGCCGGGGCGTGCCGCAGCACGCCGCCGGAGCCGAGGAGCAGCCGCACGTCGGCCAGCGGCCGGGGGGCCTCCCCCGG
>JASKZT010000378.1 GCA_030145965.1 Ornithinimicrobium sp. | reverse complement strand
TCGACCTGCCCGCAGTGCGGCTCGGTGCGCACCCCGCACCAGGCCTGCACCTCCTGCGGCACCTACGGCGGCCGGCACTACGCCGCGGCCGAGCGCACCGAGCACCAGGACTGAGCGCGGTACCCCGCGGCATGCGTCCCGCCGCCGAGCTCAACGACTACCTCGAGGGGGTCGTCGGCCAGCGTTGCGACGAGGCGCTGCTGCAGCGTGCCCTCACCCACCGGTCCTACTCGTACGAGAACGACGGGCTGCCGCACAACGAGCGGCTGGAGTTCCTCGGCGACGCCGTCCTCGGCATCGTCGTCACGGACACGCTCTACCGCACGCACCCGGACCTGCCCGAGGGCAAGCTCGCCAAGCTGCGGGCCGCCGTCGTCAACTCCAGGGCCCTCGCGGAGGTCGCCCGGGTCATCGACCTGGGCGGCTTCGTGCTGCTCGGGAAGGGTGAGGAGACGACGGGGGGCCGGGACAAGGCCTCGATCCTGGCGGACACGACCGAGGCGGTCATCGGCTGCGTCTACCTGTCCTCGGGCATGCCGGCCGCCGCAGCCTTCGTGCACCACCTGCTCGACCCGCTCATGCGCCGCAGCGCCGCCCTCGGCGCCGCGCTGGACTGGAAGACGAGCCTGCAGGAGGTCGCCGCGACCGGCGACCTCGGCACGCCGCACTACGACGTCGAGTCCGAGGGGCCCGACCACGACAAGACCTTCACCGCCCAGGTCGTCGTCGACGGCCGGGCCATGGGCACCGGTGTCGGCCGCTCCAAGAAGGGGGCCGAGCAGCAGGCCGCCGAGAATGCCTGGAAGGCCCTCACCGAGCGGGCGGCCAAGGTCGCCGAGGCCGAGCCGACGGCCGCCGCGCCCGGGGTGCTGACGGCGGGGACCGGGTCGGGGTCCGCCTCGGAGACCGCCGTCACGGCTCCCGCCCCCGGTCCCACGGCGGCCGGTGCCTGAGCTCCCCGAGGTCGAGGTCGTCCGCAGGGGCCTGCAGGACCACGTCGTCGGCAGGACCGTCCGGTCCGCCACCCTCACCGGCGCTCGCGTCGCCCGGCGCCACGCCGCCGGGCCCGCCGACCTCGCCGCCCGGGTGGCGGGCAGCCGGGTCGTCGAGGCCGACCGCCGTGGCAAGTACCTCTGGCTCGTCCTCCAGCCGCCGCACGACGACCCCCAGGCGCTCGTCGTCCACCTCGGCATGAGCGGCCAGCTGCTCGTCGAGCACGCCGACGCCCCCCGCGAGAAGCACCTGCACGCCACCCTCGAGCTCGACGACGACGGGTCGCAGCTGCGCTTCGTCGACCAGCGCACCTTCGGCGGGCTCGCGCTCGCGGCCCTGACGCCCGACAGGTATGCGGTCGGGTCGGTCGGTGGCTCGGCGGGCGAGGTGGCGCTGCCCGCCCGGGTCCACGCGCACGGCATACCCGACCCCGTGGTGCACATCGCCCCCGACCCCCTCGAGCCCGCCTTCGACCGCGCCGCGGCGCTGCGACGGGTGAAGGCCAAGGACACCGAGCTCAAGCGGGTGCTGCTCGACCAGACCGTGGTCAGCGGCATCGGCAACATCTACGCGGACGAGGCGCTGTGGCGGGCCGGCGTGCACGGACGGCGCAGCCCGGCGGCCCTGACCCGGCCGGCGCTCGGGCGCGTCCTGAACCACGCGGTCGACGTCATGGTCGAGGCGCTGGCGCAGGGCGGCACGAGCTTCGACGAGCTCTACGTCCACGTGAACGGCGCCAGCGGGTACTTCGACCGCTCGCTGGCCGCCTACGGGCAGACCGGCCGGCCGTGCCCGCGGTGCGCGACGCCGATCGCGCGCGAGGAGTTCATGAACCGCTCCTCCCACTTCTGCCCTCGCTGCCAGCCCCGGCCGCGGCCGCGACGCGCCACCTGACGGGTGGGGGCCACCACCCCACGTATCCGGTGGGGATGGGCGTCACCACCCCACGTGCCCGGTGGTCAGGCCTGCAGCGGCTCCTCCTCCTGGGGGTAGCGCACGCCGATCTCGCGGCGCACGCTCTCGAGCACGGTCATGATCGCCACCGTGTCGGCGTGCGGGACGAGGCGGGACTCCACCAGCCCCTCGCGCAGGCAGCGGTGCACCTCCTGCACCTCGTGCACGAAGCCCCGCCGCTCACCCTCCACGTGCTCCTCCTCGCCCCCACGGTGCACGGTGAAGGAGCGCGGGTCGTTGACGGGGCCGTGGACCTCGACCCAGCCCTGCGTGCCGCGCAGCACGGTGCGCGAGCCGCCGTGGCTCTGGGAGTCGCAGACCACCTGCACGAGCACGCCCCGGTCGCTGCGCCACTGGACGGCGACCTGGTCGTCGACGCCGGTGGGCACCGTCGAGCCGAGGACCTGCACGTCGGTGGGGTGCCCCGCGAGCAGGTGGGCCAGGGTCACCGGGTAGATGCCGATGTCCATGAGCGCGCCGCCGCCGTTGGCGAGGTCGAAGAGCCGGTGCTCCGCGTCATACCCGAACGGCACGGTGAAGGCCGCCGAGAACGAGCGCAGCGTGCCGATGTCGCCGCGCCCCACCCGGGCCTCGAGGTCGCGCACGAGCGGCAGGCAGCGCGTCCACATGGCCTCCATCGCGAAGAGGCCGCGGGCGCGGGCGCGGTCGAGCACCGCCTCGGTGTCGCGCACGGTGAGCGCGAGCGGCTTCTCGACGAGGACGTGCTTGCCCGCGTCGAGGCAGGCCAGCGCCTGGGCAGCGTGGTGCGGGTGGGTGGAGGAGACGTAGACGACGTCGACCTCGGGGTCCTCCCACAGCTCGGCGTAGGAGCCGTAGGCCCGGGGGATGGCGTGCCGCTGCGCGAAGCCCTGCGCGCGGTCGAGGTCGCGGGCCGCGACGGCGACCACCTCGCCGTCGTCGACCTGGGCGACGGTGTCGGCCATGGCGTGGGCGATGTCGCCGGCGGCCAGCAGCCCCCAGCGGACGGGACGGTCGGGGACGGGCGGGTATGCCGTGCTCACGGCTCCCACCGTAGTGTTCCCGGGATGGAACGCGCGCTGATCTTCGTCCGGGGCCGCGTGCAGGGGGTGGGCTTCCGCTGGTGGACGCGCTCGCGCGCCCTGGAGCTGGGCCTGGTCGGCCACGCCCGCAACCTGCCGGACGGGCGCGTCGAGGTGTGCGCCCAGGGGCGGGCGGAGGGGATAGAGGCGCTCGTCGGGCTGCTGCGCGAGGAGACGTCGACGCGCTCGCGGCCGGGCCGCGTCGACGGGGTCACGGTGCAGCGGCACGCGCCGCAGGAAGGTCTCACCGGATTCGTCGAGCGCTAGGCGCCGGCGCTCCGCGACGCCGTCGTCGTCGTCGTCGTCGTGAGGATGAGCAACCCGTGCTCGATGCCCCACCGCACCGCCTCCGGGCGCCTCCGCACCCCGATCTTGCGGTAGGCGGAGCGCACGTAGGACTTGACGGTGTTGGGGGTGAGCCCCAGCGCCGCGCCGATGTCGTGGTTGGTCGTGCCTCCGCAGATGAGGGTCAGCATCTCGGCCTCCCGGCGGGAGAGGCCGTGCTCGCGACCCGGCCACCACGGGAACAG
>JASKZT010000367.1 GCA_030145965.1 Ornithinimicrobium sp. | reverse complement strand
CTCGGGGACCGTGATCGAGGTCGTGGGACTGGGCGACGCCGGCTGGACGGCGCTGGGAGAGCCTGAGCGGGAGCTGCTGCGCGGCGCCGACGTGCTGCTCGGGGGAGCCCGCCACCTGGCCCTCGTGCCCGCCGTGGAGGGGCAGGAGCGCCGCACGTGGCCCACCCCGCTGCGCCAGGCCCTGCCCGCCCTGCTCGCCGACCTGCGTGGTCGCGTGGTGGTCCTGGCCAGCGGCGACCCGCTGCGCTCCGGCGTGGGCACGACGCTGCTCGACCTGCTCGGCCCCGAGGCGGTCCGGGTGCACCCGGCGGTCTCCAGCGACACCCTCGCCCGGGCCCGCCTCGGGTGGGCCGCCGAGACGACGGACGTCGTCACCACCGTCGGTCGTGACCTCGAGGCGGTGCTGCCGCTGCTCACCCCGGGCGCCCGGGTCGTGGTCCTCTGCTCCGACGGCCGGGACCCGGCACGCCTGGGCCTCCTGCTGACCCGGCGTGGCCTGGGGCAGGCCAGGCTCACCGCGCTGTGGCACCTCGGCGGCGTCGCGGAGGGCTCGCGCGCGGCCGTGGCCGCGGAGTGGGCGGACGCCACGGACGAGGAGGCGCGCACGCCCGACCTCGTCGTCTGCGCCGTCGAGGTGCCACCTGCCGAGCGGCTCGGTCCTCCCGGTGCCCCCGGTGCCGACGCCGCGGCGCTGGCGGCGTCGTGGGGCACGGTCCCCGGCCGCCCGGAGGACTGCTTCGCGCACGACGGCCAGATCACCAAGCGGGACGTGCGGGCCGGTGTCCTGGCCAGGCTGCGGCCCACGCCCGGTGCGCACCTGTGGGACCTGGGCGCCGGCTCCGGCGCGGTCGGGGTCGAGTGGTGCCTGGCGGCCCCGCGGGCCACGTGCACCTCGGTCGAGCGGGACGCCGACCGCTCCGCGCGGATCGGCGCCAACGCCCGGCACCACGGGGTGGGGCCGCGCCTCACGGTGCGCCACGGCGACACCGCCGACCTGCTCCGCCGGGCCGCCGCGGGCGAGACGCACCTGCCGCGCCCGGACGCGGTCTTCGTCGGCGGGGGAGCCAGCGAGGAGCTGCTCGACCTCGCCTGGCGGGCGCTGCCGGTCGGTGGCCGGCTCGTCGCCGACGCGGTCACCCTCGAGGGCGAGGCCGTGCTGGTCCGGGCCCGGCAGCGGCTGGGCGGCGAGCTGACCCGGGTCTCCGTCGAGCACGCGACCACCCTCGGCCGCTACCTGTCCTGGACCCCCGCCCGGGCGGTCGTCCAGCTCTCGTGCACCCGGAAGGAACCTCGCGCATGACGGTCCACTTCATCGGCGCCGGACCCGGGGCGGGCGACCTGCTCACGCTGCGGGCCGTCCGGCTCCTCGGCGAGAGCCAGGTCTGCCTCTACGCCGGCACCTACCTCGACGCCGAGGTGCTGGCCCACTGCCCGCCGGACGCGCGCCTCGTCGACACCCAGCACCTCACGCTCGAGGAGATCACCGCCCACCTCGTCGAGGCCAGCGCGCAGGGCCACGACGTCGCCCGGCTCTGCTCGGGCGACCCGTCGGTCTACTCCGCCGTCGCCGAGCAGACCCGCCGCCTGGACGCCGCCGGCGTGCCCTGGGACGTGACGCCGGGCGTCCCGGCCTATGCCGCGGCCGCCGCGCTGGTCGGCCGCGAGCTCACCGTGCCCGAGGTCACGCAGTCGGTCGTGCTCACGCGCACGCACCAGGACTCCACCCGCATGCCCGCGACCGAGGAGCTGTCCGCCTTCGCGGCGACGGGGGCCACGCTGGTGCTGCACCTCTCGATCCGGCACACCCGCCGGCTGGCGGCCGAGCTCGTGCCCCACTACGGCCCGGGGTGCCCCGTCGTCGTGGGGTCGCAGGTCAGCCAGCCCGGTGAGCTCGTGCTGCGCGGCACCCTGGCCGACATCGCCGACCAGGTGGAGGCCGCGGGGCTGCGGCAGGCCGCCGTGATCCTCGTGGGCCCGGCCCTGGCGGTGTCGGACTTCGTCGAGTCCCACCTCTACTCCTGCGACCGCGCGGGCGGCCGCCCCGACCGGGCCTGACGCGGCTCACCCCCCCGGTCGCCCCACGCCCCGCGGGGTCCACACCTGCCCGTCCGGCGTGACCCGCGTCGTCGAGGCCCCCACGACGACCAGGCACCCCATGTCGACCGACGCCACGTCGAGCGCGCCGAGCGTGGTGACCTCCACCGACTCCGCGTCGCGGCCGACGTGCCGGGCCACGACGACGGTCCGACCCGGCCCGACGCGACCGACCAGCCGGTCGCGGACCGTGGCCAGCGTGTCGGGGCGGGTGCGCGAGCGGGGGTTGTAGCAGGCCACGACGACGTCCCGCTCCACCATGGCGACCACCCGGTCGAGCAGCACCTCCAGCGGCTTGAGGTTGTCGGAGAGGTTGACGAGCGCGTGGTCGCCGCCGAGCACCGCCCCGACCCGGGCCGACGCGGCGTGCGCCGCGGTGACGCCGGGGTGCACCCGGACCGGCACGGGCGCCGCCCGGTCCTGGGCGGCGGCCTCGAGGACGGCCGCGGCCATCCCGAACACGCCGGGGTCGCCGCCGCTGACGACGGCGACGTCCTCGCCGCCGCGTGCCAGGTCGAGCGCGAGCCTGGCCCGGTCCAGCTCCACGGTGTTGCCGCTGGCATGGCGGGTCAGGCCCGGTCGCTGCGGCACCCGCGCGAGGTAGGGCGCGTAGCCCACGACGTGCGCCACGCGCCCGAGGAGCGCGGTCGTCTCCGGGGTCGTCCAGGCCGGGCCGCCCGGCCCCAGCCCGACGACGTGCACGGTCCCCGGCGCCGGGCCCGCACCGAGCGCCGGAGCGGGAGGTGCGACGGCCAGCGCGCGGCCGGCCGCGTCGGCGCGCCGGTCCTGGCCGGGCACGACGACCATCGACAGGTAGGGGACGCTCGCCGGGTCGACGTCGGCGACCGGCAGCACCCGCTCCCGCCCGGTCGAGGCGTGCTCGACGTAGACGGCCCGGTCCAGCACGCCCGCCTGGCGCAGCGCCTCCCGGACGGCGGGGAAGGTCCGCCCCAGCTTCAGGACGACCGCCGCGTCGGTGTCGGCGAGCCGGCGGGCCAGCTCGGCGGTGGGCAGGGTGCCCGCCAGCACGGTGAGGGTGTCCTCGTGCAGGCACAGGTTGGTGCCGGCCGCCGCCGTCACCGCCGACACGGCGGTGACGCCGGGGACGACCGTCACCGGGTGCCGGTCGCGCAGGGCGTCGTGGACGTACATGAACGACCCGTAGAAGAGCGGGTCGCCCAGGGCCAGGACGACGACGCTGCGACCGGCCTCCAGGTGCGCGCCCAGCCGCCGCGCGCAGGCGTCGTAGAACTCTGCCAGGGCGCCGTAGTAGCCGGTCTCGTGGTCGCTCGTGCCGGTCGTGACGGGGTAGACGAGCTCCTCCTCGACGACGTCCGGGCGCAGCAGCCCGGCCGCGTCGACGACCTGGCGCGCCTGGGAGGACCCGCGCCGCCCGGAGTGGTAGGCGACCACGTCGGCGGTGGCCACGAGCCGGGCCGCCCGCAGCGTCAGCAGGTCGGGGGAGCCGGGGCCGACCCCGACGCCGTAGAGGTGGCCACCCTCGGCGCCCGCGCCGCCCGCGCCCACGCTCATGCCAGCTCCTCGGGGGTGGCCAGCGCGTTGACGGCGGCGGCGGCGACCGCCGAGCCGCCGCGCCTCCCGTGCAGCGTCAGCCAGGGCACCGGGCCGCCGGGCAGGTCGTGGTGCGCCAGGGCGAGCTTGGACTCGGCGGAGCCGATGAAGCCGACCGGCATCCCGATGACGGCCGCGGGCCGCGGGGCACCGTCGTGCAGCATCTCGAGCAGGTGGAAGAGCGCCGTCGGTGCGTTGCCGACGGCGACCACGGACCCCTCCAACCACGGCTCCCAGAGCGAGACCGCCGCGGCGGCGCGGGTCGTGCCCCACCGCTGCGCGAGGTCCGGGACGCGGGGGTCGCGCAGGGTGCAGACCACCCGGTTCGCCGCCGGCAGCCGGCGGGCCGTCACCCCGCTGGCGAGCATGTGGGAGTCGGTCAGCACGCAGGCCCCCGCGCGCAGCGCCGCCCGGGCCGCGGCGACGACGTCGGGGTGGGCCGCGACGTCGTCGACCACGCCGGTGTCCCCCGCGGCGTGCACGACGCGGGTCACGACGGTGGCCAGCCCGGGCGCGAGCGCGCCGAGCCGGCCGGCCAGCTCCTCGCGCACGGTGCCGAAGGAGCGGCGGTAGATCTCCTGCCCGTCGGTGAGGTAGTCGTAGCGCCGGGTGGGGGGAGCCGTCGGGGTGGCGTCCCCGACCTGGTCGGGACGGCTGCCGGTGGGGTTGGTCGCGCTCAACGCGCCTCCTGGACGATCTGGTCGGGGTGGGTCGGGTCGAGGACGAGCACGTGGTCGCCGGCGGGGCGGCCGCAGGCCCTCGCGCAGCCCACGACGTGCACCTGCGGGCCGTCCTCGCCCAGCCGGGCGGCCGCCCCGGCGGTCAGCGCGAGGGTGGGGGAGGTCGTGCGGCGGCAGTGCGGGGCGCCGACGCAGGCGGTCAGCCGGTGCCAGGGCGTGCCTCGGGCGACCACGAGACCGGTCTCGGCCAGGCTCCGGCCCGCGGCGCGCAGCGCCTCGGCCGGCCGGTCCCGGCCGAGGTCCAGCACCAGCGACCGCCACGGGGTGAGCACGACCCGGCCGCCGACGGCCGCGGCCCGCAGGAGGGCGGCGGTGTGCTCGGGGCGCAGCAGGCCCAGCGGGACGCCGACGACGAGATGGCCGGGCGCCGGTCTGTCCCCGGGGGCCAGGGGTGCGGGAGGTCGCAGCCCGGCCGGGACCAGGTCCGGGCGCAGGAGGGCGGGGTCGGCCAGGTCGCGGACGTTCCAGGTGCGCTCGTCGGGGCGCCGGCGCAGGAAGGTCAGCATGAGGTCGACCGCCGCGGCGACGGCCCGGTCCGGCGGCAGGACGCCCGGGACCGCGTGGCCGGGGGCGACGAGCACCCGCACCCCCTCGTGCACGGTGAGGGCCGCGTCGTCCCGCGGGCCGACGACCTGGAGCGCCAGGTCCCACCGCTCCCCGAGCAGCTGGCCCGACCCGTCGGAGACGACGCTGAGGAAGCGCCCGGGCAGCCCGGCGAGGTCGGGCTCGGCCCGCACGGCCGCGTCCAGGTCCTGGGCCAGCGCCTGGGCCGCGGGGCCGGGCACGGCCAGCACGTTGCGGGCCCGCTCGTGGCTGCGGGAGGGCAGCAGGCCCAGGGCCTCGACCCCTGTCTCGAGCGCAGGGGGCAGCGGGTCGGGGAGGCCGCGCAGCTGCAGGTTGCCCCGGGAGGTCAGCTGGAGCAGCGGCGAGCCGTGCCGGCGGGCCAGCCCCATGAGCCGCTCGAGGACGACCGGAGCCAGCGCGCCCCCGGGCAGGCGCAGCCGGATCAGGGCACCGTCGAGCGCCGCGTGCGGGCGCAGCGTCCCCGGACAGGCGTCGCCCCCGGTCCGCGCCGGCAGGTCGCCCGTGGTCGCCACCGGACGGCCACGCCGTGGTCGTCCGACGCTCACGTCGCCGCCTCCTGAGGACCGGGGGAGACGCGGCGGGGGACCGGCCGTCCGTGGGCCGGCTGCGGCGGGGCCGGCCGCAGGGCGTAGACGTCCATCACCCAGCCGTGCTCCTCCCGCAGCGCGGAGCGGAGGGCCACGACCTCGTCCAGGACGTCACCGAGCCGGCCGCGGGCGGTCCGCTGCTGGGGGAGACCCAGGCAGGCGCCCCACAGGAGCTCCAGGTCGGCCGTCTCGGGTCGGGCGGCCAGCAGGTCGCGGCAGCGCAGCTCGCCGTCGAGCATCACGACGACCGTGCCCAGGCGGGGGTGCCACTCCCGCACCAGCCGGCGGCCGGTGGTGACGTGGACCGGCTCGCCGACGGCGTGCAGCACCTCGTCGTGCGCGGCGGCCAGCGCCGACAGCGCGGTGACGCCGGGCACCGTGCGCACGGCGACGGGCGTGCGCTCGCCGAGGGCCCGGACGACCCGCAGGGTGGAGTCGTAGAGCGCGGGGTCGCCCCACACGAGGAAGCCGACGACGAGGTGCGGCTCGAGGGCGTCGAGGACGGCGGCGTAGGCGTCGACGCGGGCCTCGTGCCAGGTGCGCACGCCCTCGAGGTAGGAGCGCGTCTCCCGCGGGTCCGGGCCGCGGCGTGGGTCGGGCACCTGGACCACCCGTACCGCCGTGCCACCGCCCGGCGCGGGCCGGTGGGTCTCGAGCAGCGCCCGCCGCGCCTCCACGAGCTGTGCGAGCCCCTCGCCCTTGTCGGCGACGAGCACGACGTCGACCTCCTGGAGGGCGGCGAGCGCGTCGAGGCTCAGCTGGCCGGGGCCGCCGACCCCGACGCCGATGACACGGACCTGTCGGGGCTGTCGGGTCACGGTGCGGTCCTCCGCTTCTCGGGCGCCCCGGCGAGGGGCGGTGCGTCCAGCTCGTCGAGCAGGCCGGCGACGTCGCCGGGGCGTACCGGGCCGACCCAGCGCCCCCCGGGGTGCACGCAGACCACGGGCGCCTGGTTGCAGGGGAAGAGGCACCCGGTCTGGGTGACCAGGACCTCGTCGTCGCCCCAGCCGCGCCGGCGCAGCCCGGCCCCGACCGCCCGAGCGGTGGCGGCGGCGCCCTGGGCGCTGCACCGTGGGCCCCGGCAGACCAGGAGGTGATGGCGGTGCGCGGGGACGTCCTGCCACGCCGCGCTGGTCAGGCCGGCCTCCCGGCCGGTGACCGGCTGGCGCGCACCGGCCAGGGCCGCCCGCACCGCCGGCTCGCCGGCGTCGGCCGCCGGCGCGGTGAGCTCGAGCGTGAACGGCGGGGCGGGGTGGGTGCGCCACCAGTGGCCGCCGACCCGGCGCACCCACGACCACCCGGTGCCGGGCTCCTCCCCGGGGACCGGCAGGAGCACCGTGCGTGACGGGGGTCGTGGCTCGGCGGCGAGGTCGGTGAGCACCTCGGCGAGCGGCGGCCCGGCGCCATGGACCGTCGCCGGCCGCGCCTCCAGCACCGCCGCGGTCGCGGCCAGGAGGACCGAGGTCCGAGGGTCCGCCAGGTCGACGGTCACCAGGACGAGCGCCGTGCCGTCGGCGGTCACCGCGCGCCCTCCCACGACGCGGTCCGGACGAGGCCGTGCCAGAGCATCCGCAGGCGGTCCTCGCGGCGCACCGAGGCCCGCACGCCGAACACGTCGCCGACGAGGTCGGCGCCGAGCACCTCCTCGGTGGGGCCGGAGCGGACCACGGTGCCGCCGTCCATGACCACGAGCTCGTCGCACGAGGCGGCGGCGAGGTCGAGGTCGTGCAGGACGACGAGGGTCGTCCAGCCCAGGGAGCGGACCAGGTGCAGCAGGCCGATCTGGTGGGCGAGGTCGAGGTGGTTGGTGGGCTCGTCCAGCAGCAGCACCTGCGGTTCCTGGGCCAGCGCGCGGGCCAGGTGCACCCGCTGCTGCTCGCCGCCGGACAGGGTGGCCCAGCCGCGCCCGGCGAGGTCGGCCGCCCCCGCGAGCGAGAGCGCCCGGTCCACCGCCGCCTCGGCGCCCCGTCCCCAGCGGGGCCCGCGCGCGTAGCGGCCGAGGGCCACGACGTCCCGCGCGGTCAGCTCCAGGTCGGTCCCGGCCTTCTGCTCCACGAGGGCCACCCGGCGCGCCCGCTCGCGCGGCGGCAGGGCGGTCACGTCGTCGCCGTCGAGCAGGACCGTGCCCGCGGAAGGACGGCGCAGCCCGGCCAGGAGGTGCAGGACGGTCGTCTTGCCCGAGCCGTTGGGGCCGACGACCCCGGTGACCCGTCCGGGGGCCACGTCCAGGTCGACGTCGCGGACGATCGGCCGGCCGCCGGCCGACCACCCCAGCCCCCGCACCCGCAGCGCGCTCACGAGGACCTCCGTGCCTGGCGGCGCAGCAGCGCCACGAGCACCGGCGCCCCGACCAGCGCGGTCACGACGCCCACCGGGATCTCCCGGTCCGGCGCCACGGACCGCGCGGCGGTGTCGGCCCAGACCATGAGGAGGGCGCCCGCGAGCGCGGTGAGGGGGAGGAGCCGTCGGTGCACGGGCCCGACGACCATGCGCACCAGGTGGGGCACCACGAGGCCGACGAAGCCGATCGGCCCGACGACGCCGACCGTGACGGCGGCCGCGAGGGCGGTGCCGACCAGCAGCATCCAGGTGACGCGGGGCACGTCCACCCCGACCGAGCGGGCCGAGGTCTCCCCGAAGGCGAACGCGTCCAGCGTCCGGGCGGCGGCGAGCACGCCGAGGACGACGGCGCCGGCCACGGCGGCCAGCAGGAGCGCGTCGGCGGCACGCACCCCGGCGAAGGAGCCGAGGGTCCACGCCAGCACCTGCCGCGCCGTGTCGCGGCCGCCGAGGACCATGATGACCAGCGAGGTCCCGGCCGCCCCCAGCTGGGCGACGGCGACCCCCGCGAGGATGGTGCGGATCGGCGGCAGGGCGCCCCCGGCGTCGGAGGCGAGCGCCAGCACGGCGCCGAGCGCGAGCCCCGCGCCGAGCATCGCGGCCGCCCCGACCCCGGTCCCGGCGGCGACGCCGGACAGGCCGAAGGTCAGCGCGAGCACCGCGCCGAGCGCGGCGCCGCTGGAGATGCCGAGGAGGAAGGGGTCGGCCAGCTCGTTGGTCAGCAGCGACTGCATGACCGCGCCGCACAGGGCCAGGACCGCGCCCACCGCCGCGGCGGCGACGACCCGGGGCAGGCGCAGCTGCCAGACGATCTGGTCCTCCAGGACACCGACCCCGGCGCCCTCGACGAGGCCGGCGCGGCGGGCGACGACGTGCAGGACCTCCCCCGGGTGGACCGGCACCGAGCCCATCCCGAGGACCACGACGGCGCTGAGGAGCAGGAGGGCGGCGAGGGTCAGCCCCACCGGCCAGGTCGCCGCGCGGCGGTCCGTCCGCCGCACGGCCGGCGCGGTCGTCACGGGAGGGCGGTGAGCTGCTCGGAGAGCCGCTGCGCGCCGTCCACGAGGCGCACGCCCGGCGTGGTCTCGCTGAAGGGGAGGACGACGTAGCGCTGCTCGCGCACCGCGCGGAGCTCGCGCAGCACCGGGTCGTCCTCGAGGTGGGCGCGCTTGACCTGCGCGGTGGACCAGGCGGCGTCGGCGAGGACGACGACGTCGGGGTCGGCCGCGAGCACCGTCTCCCACGAGCCGTCGGCCCACCCGCCGTCGAGGTCGGCGAAGACGTTGGTCGCGCCGACGGCGTCGAGGAGCAGCTGGGGCCCGCCCGCGCCCGCCCCGACGAAGGGCGTGTCCTCCCCGGAGTCGTACCAGAGCACCTCCTGGCCGGCCCCGGCCCCGGCCTCCTGCACCTGCGCGAGCAGCTCGCGCTGGGCCTCGACCTCCGCCTCGGCGGCCGCGGTGGTGCCGGTGAGCAGGCCGACCTCCCGCAGCTCCTCCCACGCCGCCTCGAGGGTGGGCGCGTCGCCCGGTCCGGAGGGACAGGCCAGCGGGCTGACGTAGGTCGCGGTGCCGCGCTCCCGCAGCTCGGCGCGGTCGCCCACCCCGGTGTCGCCGAAGGCGCTGGCGTAGGAGGCGAGCGCGAGGTCGGGGCCGACGGCGAGGAGCTGCTCGGCCGTGGGGTACTCCGCCGAGAGCACCGGCACGCGGGCGTAGTCGTCGGCGAGGCGCTCGGCCACCTCGTCGTCGAGGTGGGCGGTGCCGCTCATCCGGTCGGCCAGGCCCAGCGCCAGGGCGACCTCGGTCACCCCCTGGTTGAGCGTGACGACCGCCTCCGGCGCCCGCTCGAGGGTCACCTCGACCCCGCAGTTCTCCACCGTGACGGGGTAGGCGGCGCCGGCCTCCCCGGGAGCCGCTGCGGTCCCGCCGGCGGCCGGGCCGTCGGCCGCGGCGGAGGCGGTGGAGTCGGGGGCGCCGACGCAGCCGGAGAGGGCCAGGGCGGCCAGGGCCAGGGTGGGCAGGACGGCGGGTCGACGTCGGGGCATGGTCGCTCTTTCGCTGTTCCGGGCCGTGGCGCGAGGCCCTCACCAACGACGTCGGCAGGTCTTCGGGCTCAGGATCGTCCGACCGGGGCACCTTCCCGGGCACCATGAGCCCAGTGGCGTGTCCGCCCCGGCCGTCACCCCTACCGCTGCGCGTCAGCTCCGGCGTTCGACCGGATTCCCTTGCACCCTGCGGTGCGACCGACGTCGACCGGGGTGTCCGGTCGCGACGGACCCTACCAGCCGCTCCGTGGCGGGCCGACCCCTACACTGACGGCGGCCGACGGCGACGGAACCCGGTGCGACTCCGGGACGGTCCCGCCACTGTGAGCGGCCAGGAGGGTCTGCGGCACGACGCCGTGCCCTCCCGGCCCCGAGTCAGAGCTGTCACCCCGGCCGGGGGCCCCGACCGGTGCCCTCCCTCACGACCAGCGGGGCGCGGACCCCGCAGGAGGACGGCGGCTGCCATGACCCCTGCCATCGCGATCATCTCGACCTCGGACACCGACCTGCTCTGCGCCCGGGCGGCCGACGCCCGGTACCTCTACGCCAACCCCTCCCGCCCGGCCCGGCTGCCGGAGGCGCTGGCCGCGGCCGACGTCGTCGTCGCCCGGATCCTCGGCGGGCCGGACGACCTTCCCGAGGAGGTGCGGGCGGTGCGAGCCACCGGCGTGCCGCTCGTCGTCCTCGGCGGCGAGCAGGAGCCCGACGCCGCGCTCATGGAGCTGTCGACCGCCCCCGCCGGCGTCGTGGCCGAGGCGCACCGCTACCTGGCCCAGGGCGGGGTGGACAACCTCACCCAGCTGCACCGCTTCCTCTCCGACACCTTGCTGCTCACCGGCGAGGGGTTCGAGCCGCCGCGCGAGCTGCCCTCCTGGGACGTGCTGGAGCGGCCCGAGCCCGAGCCGCTGCCCGGGGGTGCCACCCGCCCGGCCGTCGGGATCCTCTTCTACCGGGCCCAGCACGCGGCCGGCAACACCGCCTACGTGCACGCGCTGGCCGACGCCGTCGAGGCGGCCGGCGGGCGTGCCGGGGTCGTCTGGGCCACCTCGCTGCGGCAGGCGCCGGACGACCTGCTCACGCACCTGGGCACCTACGACGCGCTGGTGACGACGGTGCTGGCCGCCGGCGGGACCCGCCCGGCCGGGGCGCAGGCGGGCGGCGACGACGAGGCGTGGGACGTGCGCGCCCTCGCCGCCCTGGACGTCCCCATCCTCCAGGGCCTGTGCCTGACCTGGGGCCGGGAGGACTGGGCCGGCTCGGACGACGGCATGTCGCCGCTCGACGTCGCCACGCAGGTCGCGGTGCCCGAGTTCGACGGGCGGCTCATCAGCGTCGCCTTCTCCTTCAAGGAGATCGGCGAGGACGGGCTGCCCGCCTACGTGCCCGACCCCGAGCGGTGCGCCCGCGTGGCCGGCACCGCGGTGGCCCACGCCCGGCTGCGGCACACCGCCCCGGCCGACCGGCGGGTCGCGGTCGTCCTCGGCGCCTACCCGACCAAGCACGCCCGCATCGGCAACGCCGTCGGCCTCGACACGCCGGTGTCGACCGTCCGGCTGCTGCGCGCGATGCGCGAGGCCGGCTACGACCTGGGCGAGCCCGGACAGGTGCCCGGCCTCGACGAGCACCTCCTGGAGCCGGTGCCCGGCGAGGACCCGGAGACCACCGCCGGCAACGCGCTCATCCACGCGCTCATCGCCGCCGGCGGCCAGGACCCGGAGTGGCTCACGCAGGCCCAGCTCACCGAGCACCACGTCCGCATCCCGGGCAGCCGCTACGAGGAGTGGTTCGCCCGCCTCTCGCCGGCCCTGCGCGCGGGGATGACCGAGCACTGGGGCCCGGCGCCGGGCACGCTCTACGTCGACGACGAGGGGGAGGAGCCGGCGATCGTCGCGGCCGCGCTGCGGGCCGGCAACGTGACGGTGCTCGTGCAGCCGCCGCGCGGCTTCGGCGAGAACCCGGTGGCGATCTACCACGACCCCGACCTGCCGCCCAGCCACCACTACGTCGCGACCTACCGCTGGATCGAGGAGGAGTTCGGCGCGCACGCGGTCGTCCACGTGGGCAAGCACGGCAACCTGGAGTGGCTGCCGGGCAAGAACCTCGCCCTGTCCGCCGACTGCGGCGCCGACGCCGCGCTGGGCAACCTTCCGCTGGTCTACCCCTTCCTCGTCAACGACCCGGGGGAGGGCACCCAGGCCAAGCGCCGGGCCCACGCCACGGTCGTGGACCACCTCGTCCCGCCGATGGCGCGCGCCGAGACCTACGGCGACGTCGCGCGGCTGGAGCAGCTGCTCGACGAGTACGGCAACGTCAGCGTGATGGACCCGGCCAAGGCCCCGGCCCTGCGCGGGGAGATCTGGACCCTGCTCAAGGCCGCCGAGATGCACCGCGACCTGGGGCTCACCGAGGAGGTCGACCTCGAGGACGGCGACGGCTTCGACGACCTCGTCATGCACATCGACGGCTGGCTGTGCGAGATCAAGGACGTCCAGATCCGCGACGGCCTGCACGTGCTGGGGGCCGCGCCTCACGGGGAGGGCCTGGTCAACCTCGTCCTGGCGGTGCTGCGGGCCGGGCAGCTCTTCGGCGGGTCCGGTGACGGCGTCCCCGGCCTGCGCGCGGCCCTCGGGCTGAGCGGCGGAGAGGGGGCCGAGTCGGTGGCCC
>JASKZT010000356.1 GCA_030145965.1 Ornithinimicrobium sp. | reverse complement strand
GTCGTCCATGATCTCCCGCGGCTCGCCGAACTCGGCGATCCGGCCGTCCTTCACGGCGCAGATCCGGTCCGCGTAGTGGCTGGCGAAGTTGATGTCGTGGAGCACGATGACGATGGTGCGGCCCATCTCGTCGCACGCCCGCCGCAGGTGCTGCATCATCGACACGGCGTGTCTCATGTCCAGGTTGTTGAGGGGCTCGTCCAGCAGCACGTGGTCGGTCTCCTGGGCGAGGACCATGGCGACGTACGCGCGCTGACGCTGCCCGCCCGACAGCTGGTCGAGGTAGCGGTTCTCCAGCGGCCCCAGGCCGAGGAAGTCGATGTACCTGCCGATGATCTCGTCGTCCACGGCGGTCAGCCGCCCGCGGCTGTGGGGGAAGCGTCCGAAGCCGACCAGCTGCCGCACCGTGAGCCGGGTGATGTAGTGGTTCTCCTGGCGCAGGACGGACACGATCCGGGCCAGGTCCTTCGAGCGGGTGCCGGCCACGTCGTAGCCGGCGATGTCGATGCTGCCGTCGTCGAGGCCCAGCAGCCGTCCGATCATCGTCAGGAGCGTGGACTTGCCCGCGCCGTTGGGGCCCACGAGGGCCGTCATGCCGGCCGACGGGATCTCGAGGTCGACGGGTCCGATCGTGACCTCCCCGCCGTAGTCCTTGCGCACGTTGGTCAGGGTGATCACAGCCGGCCCTTTCGGAGGATGACGTACAGGAAGACGGAGCCGCCGACGAGCTCGATGATGATCGAGACGACGCCCTGGGCGTAGAAGACGTGGTTCAGGACGAAGTACGCGCCCGTGAGGACGAGGAAACCGGTGAGGACCGCCACGGGGAAGATGTAGCGGTGGTCGTACGTGTCGGCGAACTGGTAGGCGAGCGTCGCCACCAGGAAGCCGAGGAACGTCATCGGACCGACCAGCGCGGTGGAGACCGCCATCAGCACGGAGACGAGGAAGAGCGTGCGCATGATCTCGGCGCGGTGCCGCATGCCGAGGTTCAGGCTCACGTCCCGGCCGAGGGCGACCACGTTGAGGCGGGCGGAGCCCAGCCACAGGGCGCCGCCGGCCAGCAGGCACAGGGGGATGGCCACCGGCAGGTAGTCGGCGTGGGCGTTCGTCACGGAGCCGAACAGCCGGGCGGAGAGCACGTCGAACTCGCTGGGGGACAGCAGGCGCTGCATGAAGGTCGAGACGGAGCCGAGGCCTCCGCCGATGATGATGCCGACGAGCAGCATCACCTGCAGGTTCCCGTACCGGCCGGAGAGCAGCCAGCCGTAGAGCGCGAGGGAGAGGGCCACCATGAGGGCGACCTGCAGGAGGAACTGCGGCACTCCCTGGAGGACGAGGATCCCCGCGGCGCCCAGGAAGTAGACCGTGGAGGTCTGGATGGCCACGTAGAGGGACTCGAAGCCCATGATCGACGGGGTGATGATGCGGTTGTTGGTGGCGGTCTGGAAGCTCACGGTCGCCACCGCCTGGCAGAAGGCCACGACCGCCATGATGACGACGCTCGTCAGCCTGCGGTCCGCGATGCGCCAGAAGCCGTCGGAGCCGACCGGCATCGGGTTGTCCCAGGCCAGCAGGCCGAAGGCGAAGCCCGCCGACGCGAGGGCCAGCACGGCGACGACCGCCCAGTACCGCCGCCGGGCCCGCGGGGTGGGGAAGGCCCCGGCGCGTCCCCGCACGGCGGGAACCCTCGCGGCAGGGGCCGTGACCGACGTCGTCGCGAGGTTCGTGAGCACGGCCTCAGACACGTCGACGCTGCCTCAGGAGCAGGTGGATGAACACGACGGCGCCGACGATCCCGAGGATCACGGACACGGGGATCTCGAACGGCATGATGATGATCCTTCCGATCAGGTCGCACACCGTCACGATGGCGATGCCGAGCAGGCACACCCACGGCAGGTTGCTGCGCAGGTCGTCGCCGCGGACCATGGAGACGATGTTGGGCACGATGAGGCCCAGGAACGGCAGATTGCCGACGACGACGGTGACGACCCCGGTGGCCACCGCGATCAGCCCGGTGCCCAGCAGGACGGTCCGGTGGTAGTCCAGGCCGACGTTGGTGGCGATGTCCTCGCCGAGTCCGGCGACGGTGAGCCGGTCCGCCACGAAGAAGACCGCGACGCCGACCAGGAGCACGATCCACAGCACCTCGTACTGGCCGCGCAGGACCGAGGTGAAGCTGCCGGCGAACCAGACCCCGAGGTTCTGCAGCGTGTCCGTCTGCAGCGCCAGGAACGTCGAGACGGACCCGACCACCGCGCCCAGCATGATGCCGACGATGGGGACGATGAGGGAGGAGCGCAGGGAGACGCGGCGCAGGAAGAGGAAGAAGACCATGGTGCCGATGAAGGCCGCGATCACGGCACCGAGCATCCGGGTGAAGATCGTGGCGGTCGGAACGAGGAGCATCACCAGCAGCAGCCCGAGTCCCGCCCACTCCGTGGTGCCCGTCGTCGTGGGCTCCACGAACCGGTTCTGGGTGAGCAGCTGCATCACCAGCCCGGACATGGCCATGGCCGCGCCGGCGAGCACCAGGGCGA
>JASKZT010000295.1 GCA_030145965.1 Ornithinimicrobium sp. | reverse complement strand
TGAAGGCGCATCTCGCGCTCTAGGGCCGCGGCCACCAGCGCGGCTCGGCTGGCAGCCTTGCCACTGGAGACGCTCCGGTCCAAAAAGCGAACCATCTCGTCAGGGAGCCGTACCGCGATCTGTGTCGTCATGCCGTGAGCATACCATTGAGCATCCCACAATGGGATGCACCACTTGCCGCGGATCGACGGCGGCAGGCCAGAGACCGACTCCAGGAACAGGTTCTCCTGGATCACGCGCCAATCGTCCTCGCCGGTCAGCACAGCGTTGCCCCGCTGACCGGTGATGGTCAGCGGCTCAGAGCCGTCGGCCTGCATGCCTCGGCATACGATCCATGAGGCCCTGCGCCAGCAGCCGTCGTGTGGGTCGTCAGTGGGACGTCACCACCTTGAGAGGCCCACTACGTCCCAGTGGCGACCACATGCCCTAGGTCGCTGAGCAGGCAAGACTCGGCTTGGCGATCGTCGCATGCCTACCCAGGTCGCTCTCCTAAAGCGGGTGTCGCAGGTTCGAATCCTGCCGGGGGCACGTCGTGCCTGTGCAGGTCAGCCGCACCTGGGGCCAGGAAGCCGCGGCACCCGGCGCCCGGCGCTGCTCCTCCGGGACGGCGCCAGGCGTAGGTTCGGCGCATGGACCTGTCGGTGTTCGGGGTGCGGGCCGGCGCCGGCTCCCTGCGCGGCGCCGACGAGGCGGGCCTCGTCCTGGAGCACGCCTGGACGGAGGCCGGTGTCGTCGCCGGCCCTGCCACCAACGGCGCGCAGGTGCTGCACCTCTCGGTGGCGCTGTGCGTCCTGAACGACACGTATCGCGAGGCCGCCCGGCTCGGGATCCGGCTGGGCGGGGTCTGCGTCCGCGCCGACGGCGGCTTCGACGAGGACTGGCGCTCGACCGGGGTGCGCTACGAGGTGACCCTGGACTCCAGCGCTCCCCCGGAGGAGCAGGCGCGCCTCCTCGACGTCGTCGACGCCGTCGCGGAGGTCCCGCGGGCCCTGCGCCGCGCGGCGACGGTGACGAGGGTCGCGACGGTCGCGACGTGACGGGGGCGGTAACGTCCCCCCGGTGATCCCGGACGACGAGCTGAGGCAGGCCGGCGCCGCCCTCGAGGACCGCTTCGGGGTGGAGGTCGCCGACGCCTTCGGCCAGGCCCTGCCCGCCCTCGTGGCCGACCTCGCGCAGCGGTGGGACCTGCGGGTAGAGCGCCTGTACGCGCCTGGCGCCACCTCGGTCGTCCTCGCGGTCAGCGACGGCGTGGGCCGGCCGCTCGTCCTCAAGGTGAGCCCGGACACCGCGTTCCTGGCGCGGCAGACCGGCATGCTGCGCACGCTCTCCCCGACCGGTCGAGCCCCGGCGGTGCTCGCCGCCGCCGAGCACGAGGGCGCCGTGCTGCTCGAGAAGGTCACCCCCGGCGACACCCTGGGCAGCACGCGCGACAGCACTCCCGCGCCTGCGGAGTGGGCGGCCCTCCTGACCGACCTGCACTCCCTCCCCGCAGAAGGGGTCAGGGACCGGCTGGCCGACCGGTGCGAGGAGATGGTCGAGCGCATCGGCGAGCGCCAGGCCCGTCCCGAGGTGAGGGCGCACGTGAGCGGCCCGACCTGGGCGGCGGCCGTGCGCGAGTGCCGGGCGCTGCTGCGGACCCCCGCGCGGGAGGTGGTGCTGCACGGCGACCTGCACCTGGGCAACGTCCTGCACGACGACCGACGGGGGCTGGCGGTCATCGACCCGAAGCTGTGCGTGGGCGACCCCTGCTTCGACCTGGTCGACTACGTCGTCGCCGACGGGGGCCCGGACCGGATGCGGGCCCGGGCCGCGGTCCTGGCTCCTCTCGTCGACCTGCCCCTCGAGCACGTGCTGCGCTGGAGCCGGGTCAACGCCGTGGTGACGGCCGTCTCCCGCACCGCGTGGTCGGGGCCCGACGAGCGGACGCGCACCCTGCTGCGGTTCGCGGGCTGAGCGGCGCCGACCGGGGTCGACCGACGCGGTGCGGCGACGCTCAGGCGCGCGCGACGACGAGCCAGCCGCGGCCGGGGGCGTAGGGCAGCGGGTTCACGCGCACCTGGGTGAAGCCGGCCTCCGCGAGGGAGGAGCGCACGCCCGCCTCGCTCCGGAAGCGCAGCGTCGACGTGGAGTCGATGCGCTCCCCGTCCGCGTGGAAGATCGTCGGCGACTCGAACGTCACGAGCTCGCCCTCGACGCGCGTGACCTGCACCCAGTCCTCGACCGGCCCCACGCCGTCGACCTCGACGACCTGGTGCGACTGCTCACGGGTCCAGCCCTCCCAGGCGCGGGCCGCCGGCACCCGCGTCTCGAAGGCGAGCGTGCCCCCGGCGCGCAGGCAGGTGCGGACGGCGACGAGGGTCGCGAGCCAGTCCTGGTCCTCGACGAAGACCTGGGCGACGTTGGCGGTCATCGTGGCCAGGTCGAAGCGTCCCTGGTGGGACGGGTCCGCGGCGACGTCGGGAGCGGTGCCGACCAACCACTCCACCCGGCCCGCCCCGGGCTTGCCGCGCGCGACCTCGACGGACGCGGCGGCCGGGTCGACCCCGAGGACCTGCAGACCGTCGGCGGCGAGGCGGCACGCCAGCGTGCCGGTCCCGCAGCCGACGTCCAGCACCGTGGTGGCCCCGAGCACGCGCGCGAGGTCGACGTAGGTGTCGAGGTCGCTCCGGTCGGGGTCCAGCGGGTCGTAGACCCTCGCGAGCCGGGGATGGGAGAAGACGTTGTCGGGCATGACGGGGAGCCTAGCCAGGCGGCGAGGTCCGCGCCTTCGTGCGCCCTGCAGGGGCCGGTCGGCGTCGCCGTCGCGGCGGCCGCAGCAGGCCGGCGGACACAAGAACAGGGGCCCTCGCGCTCAGCGCGAGGACCCCTGCTTCTCACATCAGCTCAGAGGGGGCGAACCTTGTCCGCCTGGGGACCCTTGGGGCCTTGGGTGACGTCGAACTCGACCTTCTGGCCCTCCGCCAGCTCCCGGTAACCGGAGCTGTCGATGGCCGAGTAGTGAACGAAGACGTCAGCGCCGCCACCGTCCTGCTCGATGAATCCGAAGCCCTTCTCGGAGTTGAACCACTTCACGGTGCCTGTAGCCACTGACTGCCTCATCCTTGATCTCGCTCGGAAGCCCGCGGTTGCGGCGCCTCCCACCACCGTTATCAGGTCCATCTCTCACCCTTGCGCGACGCGTGACGCCGTGCGGATCGGAGGACATGTTCCGGTAGTACCGGAAACGCTAGCACGGACGGGCGCCAAGTCCCAGCGCCGACGGTCACGGCCGTGCGTGCGGGCTCGCGCCGAGGGGCCCCTCGGTGCCGTTCCGGCCGGTGGACCAGCTCCTGGACGCCCCCGTCGAGCGTCGATTCCCGGTCAGCCGGCGGCCGAGCGCCGAGCCGGTGGTGACGGCACGTGGCGCGGCGGCCGGCTGCTGCGCCAGGATGACGGCGTGAACCGACGAGACCCGTTCAGCCCTGCAGGGACCACGACCCGGCTCGAGCGCCGCATCACGACCGTGGGCCTCGGAGGGGTGGCCGCCTTCCAGCTCGCGCTCGCGGCCGGTGCCCCCTGGGGACGCGTGAGCTACGGCGGCACCCACGCCGGCGTGCTGCCGCGACGCCTGCGACGGGCCAGCGCCGCAGCCGCCGTGGTCTACTCCGCGCTCGCCCTGGCGGTGGCGAGCCCGCGCACACCGCCACCCGCACGGCGCCATGTCCTCACCGGCGTCAGCGTGCTCATGGGCGTCGGCTCGGTCGTCAACGGCATCTCGCCGTCCTGGCCCGAGCGCGCCGTCTGGACACCGACCACCGCGGCGCTGGCGGTGTCGGCCTGGCGGGCGAGGGGCTCGACCTCCCTGCGCTGACCCTGGTACGCCGCTCGGTCCGAGGGGTCTGCGGCAGGGAGCCGGTAGGCCCACCCGACGCGGGCGCCGAGCACCCACGTCGGCACGCGCCCCTCAGCGGCACAGGTGCCGCCGCACGACGAGCTCGGCCAGCTCACGCCCGGGGACCTCCGCGACGGGTGACGCGGCGGGGCCGAGGGCGGCGGCGCGCGCGTGCGCGGCCAGGACGCCGTCGTAGACGAGCAGCAGGTCGGCGGCGAGGCCCGCCGGGTCGCGCGCACCAGCCTGCTCGGCGAGCTCCCGGAGACGGTCGAGGAGCAGCGCCGTGTCGGCCTCGATCCAGACCCGGGCAGGATGCTGCGGGTCGACGACCTCCGCGGCGGCGGCGAGGACGGCGCACCCGCGCCCGGCCCCCGCCTCACGCCGGAAGTCCGCGAGCGCGTCGAAGAGCGCCAGCAACCTCTCCACGGGGCCGTCCGCCCGCTCCACCGATCGGTCCCAGGTCGTCCGCCACCTCAGGTGCCGCCGCTCGAGGTAGGCGGCGACGAGCCAATCCTTGCCGCCGAAGTGGGCGTAGAGCGTGCCCGGAGCGACGCCGGCGCGCGCCAGGAGGGCGTCGACCCCGGTCGCGGCGATCCCCTGCGCGTAGAAGAGGTCGTCGCAGGCGTCGAGGAGACGCTCGCGTGCCGGCCTGCGCCGATCGGTCGGGCTCATGGCGGTAGCGTAACGAGCGTTGCACTGTAACGATCGTTTCAAAGGAGGCCGGCCCGTGCTACCGACGCCCCACCGGACGACCCACCGCCAGCTGCTCGTCGCCGGCACCGCCGTCATCGCCGTCGCCTACGGCCTGGTCCGCTTCGGCTACGGCCTCTACCTGCCGGAGCTCGGCGCGGAGCTGGGCCTGACCTCGTCGACCGCGGGCGCGGTCGCGACGGGCAGCTTCCTCGCCTACTGCGTCAGCGCCCTCGCCGCGACCAGCCTGCTGGCGCGGGGGCGCGGACGCACCACGCTGTGGGTGGCCTGCGCCCTGACCGCCGTCGGCGCGGTCGGCGTCGCGGGGTCGTGGTCAGCATGGTCCTTCGCGGCCGCGATGCTCGTGGCGGGCAGCGGCGCCGGCGCGGCCTCCCCGGCGCTGGTCGCGGCGGTCGCCTCGACGCTCCCGCCGGAGCGCCAGCCCCGCGGGCAGGCCACGGTGAACAGCGGCACCGGCGTGGGAGTCCTCGCCGGCGGCGTCCTCGTGGCGGTCGCCGGCGACGCCTGGCGGGCGTCCTGGCTCGCCTTCGCGGTGCTGGCCGTGGCCGCCACCTGGTGGGCCGACTCCCGCACGACCTGGCCCCGGTCGGGGCAGGTCAGCGGGAAGGACCGCCCGGACCGGGGCCGCCCCCACCGCGTGCTGCGGCGGCCCCTCGTCGCGGCCGTCCTCGCCGGAAGCGG
>JASKZT010000293.1 GCA_030145965.1 Ornithinimicrobium sp. | reverse complement strand
GACTCGAAGGTCTTCTCGATGTGGGTCGAGCCCGGCGGCACGACGACGGGAGCGGGGAACGTCGACTCGTCGGCGTCGTAGATGCCGAGGTAGTAGTTCGGCGAGGCGATCATGTCGAAGTTCAGGTAGAGCGCGATCTCGTCGAGCTCGGCCTGGGTGCGCTGGTTCACCCACTCGGTGGAGCCGATCAGCCCCAGCTCCTCGGCGCCCCACCACGCGAAGCGCACGGTGTTGTGCGGCCGGGACTTGGCCATCTGCTCGGCGATCTCGAGGAGGGCGGCCGAGCCGCTGCCGTTGTCGTTGATGCCGGGACCCGCCGGGACGGAGTCCAGGTGCGCGCCGGCCATGACGACGTTGCCGTCGGTCCGGCCCGCGAGCTCGCCGATGACGTTGTACGACTCGGCCTCGAAGAAGTCCACCTTGACCTGGGCCGTCGACCCCGCCTGGGCCAGGCTCTGGCCCGCGGCGAAGTCCGTGCCCACGACCGGGATGCTGGCCTGGAACGCGCCCAGCGTGGGGTTGACCGGCCCGAGACGGTCGCCTGCGGCCGGGTCGGGGTTGGTGTCACCCTGGTTGAAGAGGACGACGGCCTCGGCGCCGGCCTCCTGCGCGTTCTGCGCCTTCACCGAGAAGGCGCAGGTCCCGCGCTGCATGAGCGCGATGTCGTCGGGGCCGCTGAAGTCGAGGCCGGCGAAGTCGCTCGCCTCGCACCCGCTGCTGTTGGCGCGGTTGGTCGCCGTGCTCAGGTTGATGTCGACCGGGATCACCCGGCCGGTCACGTCGCCCTCGCCCGTGCCGATGGCGTCCAGCGCCACGAAGCTCGCCGCGGTGGGCGTGATCTGACGCAGCAGCACGTCCGCCGCGTCGTAGGTGAACGGGACGATCTCGGCCGACCAGCCGGCGGCCTCGAGCACGCCGACGACGTAGTCCACGCTGGCCTCGTAGCCGGGCGTCTGGTCGGCGCGGTTGCCACCGTTGGCGTCCGCGATGGCCTGGAAGGCCTCCAGGTGCTCCATGACGCCGCCGAGCCGCACGCACTCCAGCAGCTTGTCGACGGTGTTGTTGGTGCGGGTGTCGCACCCCTTCTGCGCCGGTGCTGCCCCCGACGGAGCGGCGAGAAGGGTCGAGCCGACCAGGGCACCGGCAGCGGCGATGCCCAACGTGCGCCTGCTGCGCAAGATCCGGTTCATGAGACTTCCTTGTCATGTGGGTCGGGCGGTCTGCTGGCCACCCGCAGAACAACGTAGCGCGAAAAGCGGCCTGCGCGTGAGACACGTCACACTTCTTCTTCCCTCCAGTCACGAGGACGGCCCGTCCACGCGGTGCGTGGACGGGCCGTGGGAGCTCTCGGGACGAGGCCCTCAGTCGCGCTCGAGGCCGAGGTAGGCGGCGACGATGCCCTCGTCGGCGAGCAGCTCGCGTCCCGAGCCGGAGCGGACGACCTCGCCGCTGGCCAGGACGTAGCCGTCGTCGGCCGCCCGCAGCGCGCGCCGGGCGTTCTGCTCGACGAGCAGCACGCTGGTGCCGCCGCGGCGGATGTCCTCGATGACGCGGAAGACCTCGTCCACGACCTTGGGCGCGAGCCCCATCGAGGGCTCGTCGAGCAGCATGAGCGCCGGCTCGGCCACGAGCGCGCGCCCGATCGCCAGCATCTGCTGCTCGCCGCCGGAGAGGCTGCCGGCCGGCAGCCTGCGCCGCTCCGCGAGCACGGGGAACCGGTCGTACACCTCGTCGGTGCGCCCGCCGGAGGTGTGCCAGGCACCGAGCTGGAGGTTCTCCTCGATCGTCATCGACGCCAGGATCTGGCGGCCCTCGGGCACCTGCACGAGCCCTCGCCGCACCAGGGAGTGGGCGGCGGTGCGGGTGACGTCGGCGCCCTCGAAGGTGATCCGTCCTCCTGAGGGGCGGACCACGCCGCTGACGGCGTTGATGATCGAGCTCTTGCCGGCCCCGTTGGCGCCGACGAGGGTGACCAGTCCGCCGCGGGGCACCGTGAAGCTCACGCCGCGCACCGCGTGGACCCGTCCGTAGGAGACGGTCAGGTCCTCGACCGTGAGGATGGGGTCGCTCATCGCGCCTCCTCCTTCTCGGTCCCCGGGGGCGTGGCGTCGTCGCCGCCCAGGTACGCCTCGACCACGACGGGGTCGTCGACGATCTCCTCCGGCGTCCCCTCGGCGATGACCTCGCCGAAGTTGAGGACGACGATCCGGTCGCAGGTCTTGAGGACCATGCCGACGTTGTGCTCGATGAGCAGGATGGTCAGGCCCTGTGCCGCCAGGGAGCCGATGAGCTCGGACAGCGCGTCGGCCTCGACGTGGTTCATCCCCGCCGCCGGCTCGTCGAGGATGAGCAACGAGGGCTCGGCCGCGAGCGCCCGGGCGATCTCCAGGCGGCGCTGGTCGCCGTAGGACAGCGAGCCGGCGTCCTCCCGGGCGCGGTCGCCCAGGCCCACGCGCTCCAGGCAGCGGGCCGCGTGCGCGGCCACCGTCGTCTCGTCGCGGCGCGCGCCGGGGAGCCACAACAGCCGGCGGAGGAAGGTCGGACGGCTCAGGACGTGCGCACCCACCAGCACGTTCTCCAGCGCCGAGAGGCGCGGGAAGAGCTTGGAGTGCTGGAAGGTCCGGCTGACGCCGGCCTGCGCGACCTGGTGCACCGGGGTGCGGCCCGGGGTCGTGCCGAGCACCTCGAAGGTGCCCGAGGAGGGCGGCACCAGGCCGCTGACCATGTTGACCAGGGTCGTCTTGCCCGCACCGTTGGGACCGATGAGGCCGACGACCTCGCCGGAGGCGATGGACAGGTCGACGTCGCGGACGGCGTGCACGCCGCCGTAGTCCTTCCCGCCGCCGACGATCCGGACGACGGTCTCCCCCGCCGCGGGCGTCGCCCGGCCGGACGCCGCGACCAGGGCCTCGCCCGGCGCCGCTCCGTCCGGCGCCGCAGCCCGCCGGCGGGGCAGCAGCGATGCCAGGCCGCCGGGCAGGAAGACGATGACCACGAGCAGCAGGGCGCTGGAGATGAACGGCCGGGCCCAGCCCGCGTCCACGTTGACGGCGCGCAGGACCTCCGGCACGGAGGTCATGAAGGCGCCGCCGAGCAGCGGGCCGAGCCACACCGTCGACCCGCCGACGACCGCCATGACGAGGCCGTCGATCGCGGTCGTGAAGGCGAAGTCCTCCGGCGCGAGCAGCCGGACGTAGAAGGCCCACAGCACGCCGTAGAGCCCGGCGACGGCGCCGGCGGCGACGAAGGCCGACAGCCGGTGCCGGCCGACGTCCACGCCCATCGCGCGGGCGGCCAGCTCGTCCTCCCGGATGGCTGCCAGCGCCCGGCCGTAGCTGCTGGGCCCCTGACGCCAGAACCAGTAGGCGACGAGCGCGAGGCAGAGCCAGGCCATCAGCGGGGTCACGACCTTGGGCACGGACATGCCGTTGGCGCCGCCGGTCCACGCGGCGTTGATGAGCAGGATGCGCACCGCCTCGGCGAAGCCCAGGGTGGCGATGGCCAGGAAGACCCCGCGCAGGTGCATGGTCGGCAGCCCCAGCAGGACGGCGGCCAGCGCCCCGACGACCATGCCGATGACGATGGCGACGAGAAGGGCGGGCACCTCCCCGACCTGCGAGGGCGCCGGCGCCAGGGCCGCGGCCGTGAAGCCGCCGAGCGCCCCGAACCCCGCCTGGCCCAGGCTGAGCTGGCCGGCGACGAGGACCGCGTAGAAGGAGTAGGCGAAGATCGCGTTGAGCGCGATGAAGACCAGGACGGACTCGCCCATCAGACCTCCCTCACGCGCTTGCTGCCGAACAGGCCCTGCGGCCGGACGATGAGCAGGAGGAAGAGCAGGCCGAAGGCGACGAGGTCGCGCCAGCTCGAGCCGACGTACTGCACCGCGAAGACCTCGGCCAGCCCGAGGAGCAGCCCGCCGACGAGGGCACCGGGCAGCGACCCCATACCCCCGACGATGATGACCGCGAGGCCCTTGAGCTCGATCGCCGTCCCCATGCCCAGCTGGGCGGAGTTGACGTTCATCGCGAAGAGCGCGCCGGCCACCGCGCCCAGCGCGGAGGACAGGGCGAAGGTGGTGGCCGTGATGCGGTCCACGTCCAGGCCGAGCACGGTGGCCGCGCGCGGGTTCTCCGCGACCGCCCGCATCCCCCGCCCCAGACGGCTGCGGGCGACCAGCCAGGTCAGCCCGGCCATGAGGAGGATGGAGATGACCAGGATCGCCACCTGGAGCAGGGTGACACGGGCCGAGCCGATGGCGAAGGTCGTGCTCGGGAAGGCCTCGACCGGGAAGCGGCGGGTGTCCGGGCCGTAGCGCCACAGCAGCAGCGCGATGACCATGCCGCCGAGCCCGATCGAGCCGATGAGCCCGGCGAAGTGGGCGTCCGGTCTGCCCTTCAGCGGGCGGAAGGCCACCCGTTCGATCACCAGGCCGAGGACGGCGCCGAAGATCGCGACGAGCGGCAGCGCCACCCAGATGGACAGCCCGGCGACCGCCACCAGCTCGATCCCGACGAACGCCGCCGCGGCGAAGACCGCGGGGTGGGCCAGGTTGAGCCGGTCGAGGATGCCGAAGACGAGGGTGAACCCGATCGCGAAGAGCGCGTAGATGGACCCCAGGAAGAGCCCGTTGAGGAGCTGCTGCATCGGATCAGTTCAGCGGCCGGAACGCGCCGCCCTCGATCACCTGCACGACGGCGGGGTGCTCGGAGTCGCGCTCGGCGTTGATCGACAGGGTGCCCAGGACCGTCTCGAGGTCCGAGACGTCGGCCAGCGCGTCCTTGATCGCCTCGCGCTCGCCGGAGCAGCCGGCGCGCACGGCGTGGTCGATGACGCTCAGGCCGGCGTAGGCCTGCGCGGCGAACTGGTCGGGCTGGTCGCCGAACTTCTCCTCGTAGTCCGCGAGGAAGGCGGTGTTGAGCTCACCCTCGGACGCGGAGTTCCACGCCGCGCCCACGACGACACCCTCGGCGGCCTCGCCGGCGTCAGCCATGAGCTTGGGGTTGTTGAAGCCGTTGCCGCCGATGATCGGGACCTCGATGCCCAGCTCCCGGGCCTGGGTGACCAGCGGGATCGCGGCCTCGATGAGCCCGGAGACGACGATCGCGTCCGGCTCGGCCGAGCGGGCCTCGGTGAGGAGGGCGCGGAAGTCGGTGTCCGCCTTGGAGAAGGTGAGCGTGTCGGCGACCTCGATGCCCTGCTCCTCCAGCGCCTCGGCGAAGACCTGGTAGCCGGACTCGGTGAAGGCGTCGTCGTTGGAGTACATGACGACGACCTTCTCCAGGCCGAACTCCTCCGCGGAGACCTCGACGGTCTGGGGGATGACTTGGGCCTCGGTGAGCGAGACGCGGTAGATCCACTCGCCCTGGGCGGTGATGCCCGCGGCCGTGTTGGAGATGGCGAGGACGGGGACCTCGGCCTCGTCGGCGATGGGCTGGGCCTGGAAGGCGCCGTTGGACAGGGTGGGGCCGATGATGACGCTGCGGTCGCGGGTGAAGTTCTCGAAGACCGTGATGCCCTGGCGGGGGTCGGTCCCGTCGTCCTCGATCTTCAGGTCGTAGGTGACGCCCTCGTTCTCCGCGAGCTTCTCGGCGGCGAGCTCCAGGCCCTTGCGCTGGGACTCCCCGTAGGAGGCGGCCGCGCCGGTGAGCGAGAGCGCCGCGCCGACGGGGACGGGCGTCTCGATGACGCAGGAGTCGCCGCTGCCGGAGCCGGCGAGCTCGCCCCCGCCGGCGGCTCCCCCGTCGCCGCCGCCGCCGCCGTCGCCGCCGTCGCCGCAGGCGGCGAGGACGAGGGCCAGGGTTCCCGTCAGGGCCAGGGTCTTCACGGAGGTCTTCATCGTTGTCCTTTGCTGTGCTGGTCGTGCTGTCCGGTCCGGCGGGAGTGCCGGTGCGTCAGGAGGACGGGCGGGCCTCGGCGCCCGCGCCGTCGGAGGTGGCGGTGGTGGCCCGCCCGGCGCGCACGTGCTCGGGGCCGAGCTCGGCGAGGCTGGCCACGCCGAGCAGCCGCAGGGTGCGGTGGACCTGGGAGACGAGGATCTCCAGGGCTCGCTCCACGCCCGGCTGCCCGCCGGCCATGAGTCCGTAGAGGTAGGCGCGGCCGGCCATGACGGCGTCCGCGCCCAGCGCGCGGGCCGCGACGATGTCGGCTCCGTGCAGGACGCCGCCGTCGATGAGGAGCGGGACGTCGGGGCCGACCGCGGCCCGCACCTCGGGCAGGAGGTCGAGGGGGGCGACGGCACGGTCGAGCTGGCGGCCGCCGTGGTTGGACAGCACGAGGCCGTCGATGCCGAGCCCGACCAGGGTCCGGGCGTCCTCCGGGTGCTGGACGCCCTTGACGACGATGCGGCCGGGCCACTCCTCGCGCAGCCAGGCCAGGTCGTCGGTCGTCACGCCGGGGTCGAACATGCGGTCCACGAGGTCGGCCACGGTGCCGCCGGAGGTCGTCAGGCTGGCGAACTCGATCGGCTCGCTGGTGAGCAGGTCGACCCACCAGCGGGGCCGCAGCGCCATACCGCCGAGGGTGCGGACGGTCAGCGCGGGCGGGATCGTCAGCCCGTTGCGCACGTCGCGCAGGCGCTGCCCGGCGACGGCGGTGTCGACGGTGAGGACGAGGGTGTCGTAGCCGGAGGCGGCGGCGCGGCGGATGAGGTCGGTGGAGGCGGCGCGGTCCTGCCAGAGGTAGAGCTGGAACCAGCGCTGCACGTCGGGCACGTCGGCCGCGAGGTCCTCGACCGAGACGGTGCCCATCGTCGACAGCGTGTAGGGGACACCGACGTCGGCCGCCGCGCGGGCCACGGCCCACTCCCCCTGGGTGTGCATCATCCGGGTGAAACCGGTCGGGGCGAGCACGAGCGGGACGGGACTGGTGACGCCCAGCACCTCGACGCGGGAGTCGACCTGGCGCACGTCGCGCAGCACGCGGGGGCGGAACTCGACGTCGGCGAAGGCGTCGCGGGAACGGGCCAGCGAGCGCTCGCCCTCGGCGGCCCCGTCGACGTAGTCGAAGACGGCCCGGGGCGCCCGGCGCTGCGCGAGGTCGCGCAGGTCCTCGACGGTCTGGGCCCGTCGCAGCGCGGCGGCGTGGCGGGCCAGCGTCGGCGGCTCGAGTCGCACGAGGGGGCGCAGCTCGGACCACGACGGGACGCGGCGACGCAGCGGCACGGCGGTGCTCCTCCGGGAGTGGATTTTTATGCGGCAGCGTGGATGTTCACACGCAACTGCTCCAGCCTACATCCGGGGACCGGCGCGACCAAGGGTGCTTTACGCCACGGCGGGTCGGTGTGATGGAGTGACGTCCATGAGCACGTCGACGCCCACCGCCACGACCGACCCGCACCTGTGGCTGGAGGACGTCGAGTCCCCCGAGGCCCTGGAGTGGGTGGGTGGGCGCAGCGGGCGCGCGGAGCGGCGCCTGACCGCCGTGGAGGGGCACGAGCGGCGCCGCAGCGCGATCCGCGAGGCGCTCGAGGCCTCCGACCGCATCCCGCTCGTGAGCCAGGCGGGGAAGCACCTCTACGGCTTCTGGACCGACGCCGCGCACCCGCGCGGCCTGTGGCGGCGCACGACGTGGGAGTCCTACCGGAGCGACACCCCGGAGTGGGAGGTCCTCGTCGACGTCGACGCGCTGGCCGCCGACGAGGACGTGCCGTGGGTGTGGCAGGGCGCCTCACTCCTGCGCCCGACCCACGACCGGGCCCTGGTGCACCTCTCCCGCGGCGGCGCCGACGCGGGCACGACCCGTGAGCTGGACCTCACGACCGGGTCGTGGGTGGCGGAGCCGGAGGGCTTCGCCAAGGGCGAGGCCAAGGGTCGTCTCGCGTGGCGGGACCGGGACCACGTCTTCCTCCTCACCGCCGACGACCCGACGGGCGCCACGCGGTCGGGCTACCCGCGCACGGCCCGGCTGTGGCGACGCGGCACGCCGGTGTCGCAGGCGCAGGTCGTGCACACGGTCGAGGAGGGCGACCTCGGGCTCTTCGTCGAGCACGACCAGCGCACGGGCGTGACGCTGCTGCGACGGGCCATCGCCTTCTACGCCGAGCAGACGCTCCTGCTCACCGACGACGGACCGGTCGCCCTGCCCCTGCCGGCGAGCGCGGACACCTCCGTCCACGGCGACCTGGTCGCCGTGCGGCTGCGGGAGGCGTGGACCATCGACGGGGACGAGGAGGGCAGGACGTGGGAGGCCGGGAGCCTGCTCGTGGGCCGGCTCGACGACGTCCTGGCCGGAGGAGGGCGGTGGACGGCCCTCTTCGTGCCCGACGAGCGCTCGGCCCTGGTGGACCTCACCTGGACCGCCACCCGCCTCGTGACGACCGCGCTCGTCGACGTCCGGCACACCGTGCAGGTGCACGCGCCCCGGCCCGACGGCACCTGGAGCAGCCAGGACCTGACCGAGGACCTCGAGGTCGGGCTGCGCACCGTGAGCACGAGCGCCGTCGACCGGCACGACGGCGACGACCTGTGGCTGGTGACGACCGGTTTCCTCGAGCCGATGGCGCTGTCCGTGGCGCGGCTCGGCGAGGGCGTCGGGCTGGAGCCGCTGCGGTCCGCACCGCACCGCTTCGACGCCTCGGGGCTGGAGGTGTCGCAGCACTGGGCGACGTCGGCGGACGGGACACGGGTCCCCTACTGGCAGGTGGGACCGGCCGAGCTGCCGACCGACGGCACGACGCCGACGGTGCTGCACGGCTACGGCGGCTTCGAGCACGCGCTCACCCCCGCCTACGACCCGATCGTGGGGCGGGCCTGGCTGGCGGACGGGTACGTGCACGTCGTCGCCGGCATCCGTGGCGGCGGGGAGTTCGGGCCGCGCTGGCACCAGGCGGCCCTGGGGCCGGAGCGCCACCGCGCCTACGAGGACTTCGTCGCGGTGGCCCGCGACCTCGTGGCGCGCGGCGTCACGTCGGTCGAGCGGCTGGGCTGCACCGGGCGGTCCAACGGCGGGCTGCTGGTGGGCAACATGCTGACCGGCTACCCCGAGGACTTCGGGGCGGTCGTCTGCCAGGTGCCGCTGCTCGACATGGGGCGCTACCACCTGCTGCTCGCGGGTGCCTCGTGGACGGCGGAGTACGGCGAGCCCGACGACCCCGAGCAGTGGGAGTGGCTGCAGACCTACTCCCCCTACCAGCGCTTCGACCCGGCCCGGCCGACGCCGCCGGTCTACCTGGCGACCTCGACCCGCGACGACCGCGTCCACCCCGGCCACGCCCGCAAGATGGCCGCCAAGATGAAGGAGATGGGCCTCGACCCACTCTACTACGAGAACATCGAAGGAGGCCACGGAGGGGCCGCCGACAACAAGCAGGCGGCGTTCATGTCGGCCTTGGCCTATACGTTCTTGTGGAATCAGCTCAAGTGAGGCTGATGTTGAGAGACT
>JASKZT010000242.1 GCA_030145965.1 Ornithinimicrobium sp. | reverse complement strand
GGCCCGACAGGATCGAGGTGAAGGCGGTCTGGGCACCGACGACGTCGCTGTTGAGCCGGCTGACGAGCGCGCCGGTCTGGGCCCGCGTGAAGAAGGCGACAGGCTGGCGCAGGACGTGGGTGAAGACCTCGGTGCGCAGGTCGAGGATGAGCCCCTCCCCGATGCGCGCCCCGAGCCAGCGGGTGACGACCGTCAGCACCGTCTCCAGGACGGCGATCCCCGCCACCAGCAGGCCCAGGGTGACGACGACGTCGCGGGCGCCCTGGTCGACGCCGTCGTCGATGATCCGCCGCAGGAGCAGGGGGACGGCCGTCACCAGCGCGCCGGCCACGACGGTGAGCACGAGGTAGGTCACGATCTCCCGGCCGAACGGGCGACCGTACCCCGCGACCCGGCGGGCCGTGCCGGCGCTGAGCCGGTGGCCGCGGACCGAGGGGTCCTTGCTGAAGCTGCGGATCGAGGCCCCGCCGCGCATGCCACCCATCGTCATCGTGGGCTCCTCTCTCAGGCGAGGGCGACCAGGTCCTCGTAGTCGCGGCCCCAGAGGTCCTCCACCCCGTCCGGGAGGAGCAGGACCCGCTCGGGCTCCAGGGCGGTGACCGCACCCTCGTCGTGGCTGACGAGGACGACCGCACCCTCGTAGGAGCGCAGGGCGGCCAGGACTTCTTCCCGGGAGGCCGGGTCGAGGTTGTTCGTCGGCTCGTCCAGGAGCAGCACGTTGGCCGCCGAGACGACGAGCGTGGCCAGGGCGAGGCGGGTCTTCTCCCCGCCGGAGAGCACGCCGGCGGGCTTGTCGACGTCGTCGCCGGAGAAGAGGAAGGAGCCGAGCACCTTGCGCGTCTCGGTCTCGTCGAGGTCCGGCGCGGCCGACTTCATGTTCTCCAGGACGCTGCGGGCGGTGTCGAGCGTCTCGTGCTCCTGGGCGTAGTAGCCCAGCCGCAGCCCGTGGCCGGGCAGGACCTCGCCGGTGTCGGGCCGGTCGATGCCGCCGAGCAGGCGCAGCAGCGTCGTCTTGCCGGCACCGTTGAGCCCGAGCACGACGACGCGCGAGCCGCGGTCGATGGCCAGGTCGACGTCGGTGAAGATCTCCAGCGAGCCATAGGACTTAGACAGCCCCTCCGCGGTGAGCGGCGTCCGGCCGCAGGGCGCGGGCGAGGGGAAGCGGAGCTTGGCCACGCGGTCGGTCGCCCGCTCGGCCTCGAGCCCGGAGAGCATCCGCTCGGCACGGCGCGCCATGTTCTGCGCGGCGACGGCCTTGGTCGCCTTGGCGCGCATCTTGTCGGCCTGGGCCAGGAGGGCGGTGGCCTTCTTCTCGGCGTTGGCCCGCTCGCGGTGGCGGCGGCGCTCGTCGGCCTCGCGCTGCTGCAGGTAGGCCTTCCAGCCCATGTTGTAGATATCGATGACCTGGCGGTTGGCGTCCAGGTAGAAGACCTTGTTGACCACGGTCTCGATGAGCGCCACGTCGTGGGAGATGATCATCAGCCCGCCGGCGTAGGCGCGCAGGTGCTCGCGCAGCCAGACGACGGAGTCGGCGTCGAGGTGGTTGGTCGGCTCGTCCAGGAGCAGCGTCGAGGCCCCGGAGAAGAGGATGCGGGCCAGCTCGATCCGGCGGCGCTGGCCGCCGGAGAGCGTACGCAGCGGCTGGGCCAGCACGCGCTCGGGCAGGCCGAGGGAGCTGGCGATCGAGGCCGCCTCGGACTCGGCGGCGTACCCGCCCCGGGCGGTGAACTCACCCTCGAGACGGCCGTAGCGGCGCATCGCCCGGTCGCGCTCGTCGCCGTCGGCGCTGCCCATCGAATCCTCGGCGGCGCGCATCCCGCGCAGCACCTCGTCGAGGCCGCGCGCGGACAGGATGCGGTCGCGCCCGAGGACGTCGAGGTCCCCGGTGCGGGGGTCCTGCGGCAGGTATCCCACGTCGCCGGTGCGGGTGATCGTGCCGCCGGCCGGCTGGCCCTCGCCGGAGAGGATGCGCGTCAGGGTGGTCTTGCCGGCGCCGTTGCGCCCGACCAGGCCGACCCGGTCCCCCGCCCCGACGCGGAAGCTGACGTCGTCCATGAGCAGGCGCGGGCCCACCCGGATCTCGACGCCGGACGCGGTGATCATGGACATGCTCCTCGGGTGGTGGCGCGCAGCACCGCGCACGGGCGGCGACGGGGTGACGGGCGGCTCCGGGACGCGCTGCGTCCGGCGGGCCAGGGAACTAGTCTACGCGCTAGGCACCTGGTCGACCGACCGGCGCCGGACCCGCCACCCGTGGAGGCAGCATGACGTTTCGGGAGAACGCCAACATCGGCGCCGGTCGCGCGAGCCGCGGCGGCGGAGGTGGGGGCGGCCTCGCCGTCGGCGGCGGTCTCGGCGCGCTGGTCCTCGCCCTGGTCGTCATGCTGCTCGGGGGCGACCCCAGCGCGGTCCTCGGCGGCGGGCAGCAGGCACCCTCGAGCAGCGTCGGCGGCGACCTGGAGGAGTGCCGCACGGGCGCCGACGCCAACGAGAACCGCGACTGCCGGGTCAAGGGCGCGATGCTCTCCCTCGAGGGCTACTGGGGGCAGGCCTTCCAGGAGGCCCCGCCCACCCAGGCGGTGATCTTCAGCGGCGCCGTCAGCACGCGGTGCGGCGAGGCCTCGAGCGAGGTCGGACCGTTCTACTGCCCCCTGGACGAGACGATCTACCTCGACACGAGCTTCTTCGACCAGCTGCAGGGGCAGCTCGGCGCCGACGGCGGCTCGCTCGGGGAGATGTACGTCATCGGCCACGAGTGGGGTCACCACGTCCAGAAGTACACCGGCGCCCTGGAGGCCTCGCAGCAGGACCGGCAGGGTCCGGAGTCCGGGGCCGTGCGGGTCGAGCTGCAGGCCGACTGCTTCGCCGGCGCCTGGCTGGCCAACGCCAGCGGCACGACCGACACCGAGGGCGACGACCAGCTCCTCGAGCCGCCGACCCAGGAGCAGGTGCGCTCGGCGCTGTCGGCGGCCTCGGCGGTGGGCGACGACTCCATCCAGGAGCGGGTGCAGGGCCAGGTCACCCCGCACAGCTGGACCCACGGGTCCTCCGAGCAGCGGATGGGCTGGTTCATGCGCGGCTACGAGGGCGGCGACGCGAGCCGGTGCGACACCCTCAACGCCGCCAGCGTGGACGACTACTGAGCCGACCCGCGAGCACGCCCGACCGGCGGACGGGCGACGGGTGACCCACCTCACACCCAACGCCGGGAATGGCTTCCCATAACGCGCAGTTGTCGACGTGGGCCGGAACGACTCGGCCCCCCGGGCCCGCCCCCTCGGCCCGGCTCCTCGACCTTCTCGCGAAAGGCTGCCTTCGTGCTGTCTCGTCCTCCCCGGGTGTCCTTCGGCATCCAGGTGCTCATCGGCCTGGTGCTGGGCGTCGTGCTCGGCCTCGTGGCGCGATCCACCGGCGCCACCGCCGACAACCCCACCTGGTTGTCGCAGACCCTGGAGATCATCGGGTCCTCCTTCGTCACCCTGCTGAAGGCGGTCGTCCCGCCGCTGGTGTTCCTGGCGATCGTGTCCTCGATAGCCAACCTGCGTGAGGTCACCGGCGCCGCCCGCCTGGCATGGCACACCCTGCTGTGGTTCGCCGTCA
>JASKZT010000226.1 GCA_030145965.1 Ornithinimicrobium sp. | reverse complement strand
GGATCACCTTGCACTTGTCGCAGATCTTCTTCACGCTCGGCTGAACCTTCATGGCCTGCCTGCTTTCGGAGTGGATCTGGAACGGACTAGCTGGACGCAGCGACCGGCCCCCTGTGCAGGGGGCCGAGGTCGTCAGCGGTAGCGGAAGACGATACGTCCACGGGTCAGGTCGTACGGGCTGAGCTCCACCACGACCCGGTCCTCGGGGAGGATCCGGATGTAGTGCTGACGCATCTTGCCGGAGATGTGAGCCAGGACAACGTGACCGTTGCTCAGCTCGACCCGGAAGTTTGCGTTCGGAAGGGCTTCGACAACCGTGCCCTCGATCTCGATGACGCCGTCCTTCTTCGCCATGTCCTCCACTTTTCGCGTGACTGCACTGCCTTCGACCCACACAGGGCCGACGCGCCATCCTACGGGAAAGGCAAGGGGGAAGGCTAATCCGCTCAGTCGGCGAGCGGGGCGAACGGTGCACCGAGGGCCGCCAGGCCGGCCTCGCCGCCGTCGGCGGCGGTGAGCACCCACAGGCCCGCCTCGGTGACGGCCACCGTGTGCTCCCAGTGGGCGGCGCGGCTGCCGTCGGTCGTCACGACGGTCCAGTCGTCCTCGAGCGTGCGCGTCTCGACGGTGCCCAGCGTGACCATCGGCTCGACGGCGAAGGTCGCACCGGAGGGGACGGTGGGCCCGGCCGAGCTCACCGCGTAGTTGGGGACCTGGGGGTCCATGTGCATCTCGCGGCCGATCCCGTGGCCGACGTAGTCCTCGAGGATGCCGTACTCCCGCACGGTGCCCTCGGCGCGCCGGCGCTCCAGCGCCGCGTCGACGCTGCCCTCGACCGCGTCGCCCACGGCGTAGAGACGCCCTCCGGCCCGCAGCGCGGCGAGCCCGGCCCAGAGCGAGGCCTCGGTGTCGTCGCTCAGCGCCAGGTCGGCGGGCGAGCCGTGCTCACGGCCGCCGACGACGAAGGTGAGGGCGGCGTCGCCGTGCCACCCGTGCACGATCGCGCCGCAGTCGACCGAGACCAGGTCGCCGTCCTGCAGCACCCGCTCCCCCGGCATCCCGTGGACGACCTCGTCGTTGACCGAGATGCACAGGCTGCCGGTGAAGCCGTGGTAGCCGAGGAAGCTCGGCACCGCCCCGGTCGAGCGGATCGCGTCCTCGGCCAGGCGGTCGAGCTCGCGGGTGGTGATGCCGGCGACGGCGTGCTCGCGCGCCAGCGCCAGGGTGTCGGCGACGACGATCCCGGCCAGGCGCATGGCGCGCAGCTGCTCGGGGGTCTTGGCCTCGATGCGGCCGCGGCGACGGAAGATCGACACGGGGGGTCAGGCGCGGGCGCGGCCCGGCAGCGCGCCCTCGATGCGCGCCGTCACCTCGTCGACCGTGCCCATCCCGTCGACCTGCGTCAGCAGGCCCCGCTCGCGGTAGACCGCCGCCAGGGGCGCGGTCTCCTCGGCGTAGATGCGCATCCGCTCGCGGATGACGTCCTCGGTGTCGTCGGCGCGGCCCTGCTCGACCGCGCGGGCGAGCAGCCGCTGCACGACCTCGTCCGTGTCCACCGTCAGCTCGACGACGGCGTCGAGGGCGGCACCGGACTCGGCCAGCATGGCGTCCAGCGCCTCGACCTGGCCGGTCGTGCGGGGGTAGCCGTCGAGCAGGAAGCCCCGGGCCGCGTCGGCCTCGGCGAGCCGGTCGCGCACGATCGCGTTGGTGACCTCGTCGGGCACGTAGCCGCCGGACGCGGTGATCTCGCGGACCTGCAGGCCGAGGGGCGTCTCGTTCTTGATGTTGGCGCGGAAGATGTCGCCGGTCGAGATGGCCGGGACGCCGTGCGCGGCCGAGACCAGGGCGGCCTGGGTGCCCTTCCCCGCGCCGGGCGGGCCGAGCATGATCAGACGCATCAGCGGAGGAACCCTTCGTAGTCGTGCTGCTGGAGCTGGGACTCGATCTGCTTCACCGTCTGCAGCCCGACGCCGACGATGATGAGGATCGACGCGCCACCCAGCGGGAAGTCGGTCACCTGCAGCATGTTGAACGCGATGAGCGGGATGAGCGACAGGGTCGCCAGGTAGAGCGCGCCGGGGGTCGTGATGCGGTTGATGACGTACTCCAGGTACTCGGCCGTGGGCCGGCCGGCCCGGATGCCGGGGATGAAGCCGCCGTAGCGCTTCATGTTGTCCGCGACCTCGGTCGGGTTGAACGTCACCGAGACGTAGAAGAACGTGAAGAAGATGATCATCGCGACGTAGAGCAGCATGTAGACCCAGTGCGTGCCCTGCGTGCCCATGCCCATCGACAGGTAGCGGTCGATGAAGGTGACCCAGCCCGCCGGCCGCTCGGCCGTGTCGACGGGGCGGTTGAAGTTGGCGATGAGCTGCGGCAGCATCAGGATCGAGCTGGCGAAGATGATCGGGATGACGTTGGCCATGTTGAGCTTGAGCGGGATGTAGGTCGAGGTCCCGCCGTACTGGCGACGACCCACCATCCGCTTGGCGTACTGCACCGGGATCCGGCGGCTGGACTGCTCGACGTAGACGACCGCGGTCATGATCGCCAGGCCGAGGACCATGACGAGGACGAAGGTCGTGACCGACTGCTGGTAGATGACCGACAGCGAGGCGGGGAAGGTCGCGGCGATCGAGACGAAGATCAGCAGCGACATGCCGTTGCCGATGCCCTTCTCGGTGATCATCTCGCCCATCCACATGATGAGGCCGGTGCCCGCGGTCATCGTCAGGACCATGAGGACCAGGGTCGCCACGCCGTCGTCCGGCATGATCGTGGCGCAGGTGCCGCCGAAGAGCCGGGCCGGCTCGCGCGCGATGACGACGAGGGTCGAGGCCTGGAGCACCGCGAGGCCGATCGTCAGGTAGCGCGTGTACTGCGTCATCTTCGTCTGGCCGGCCTGCCCCTCCTTCTTCAGCTGCTCGAAGCGGGGGATGACGACCGTCAGCAGCTGCACGATGATGGCGGCCGTGATGTAGGGCATGATCCCCAGCGCGAACACCGACAGCTGCATCATCGCGCCGCCGGAGAAGAGGTTGGCCATGCCGAGCACGCTGCCCGCCTGGGTGGCGTTCTGCTGGCACTGCTGGACCAGTCCGTAGTCGATCCCGGGGCTGGGGATGTGGGTCCCCAGCCGGTAGATCGCCATGATGCCGAGCGTGAAGAGGATCTTGCGGCGAAGATCCGGCGTCTTGAACGCGCGCACGAAGGCGGAGAGCATTCGGTGGTCCTCCTGTGGTCCCCCGGTCACCCGCTCGGACGAGACGTCGGCGCCGGGGAGCGGGCTTGATCGCAGACGACGATAACACTCGCGCTGCGCGCTTCGGAACGGCCGTGAGGCCCCGGGTCGCTGGACGCGCCCCGGGGCCTCACGGAGGGTGCTGCATGCGAGGCCTGGTCTCAGGCCTCGGTGACGGACCCGCCCGCCGCCTCGATCTTCGCCCGGGCGGAGCTCGAGAACCTCGTCGCGGTCACGTCCACCTTCACGGTGATCTCGCCGTCGCCGAGCACCTTGACCGGCTGGCCCTTGCGGACCGCGCCCCTGGCCACGAGGTCCTCCACGGACACCGTGCCGCCCTGCGGGAACAGGGAGCTCAGCATGTCCAGGTTGACGACCTGGTAGGTGATCTTGAACGGGTTCTTGAAGCCACGCAGCTTGGGCAGCCGCATGTGCATCGGGGTCTGGCCACCCTC
>JASKZT010000222.1 GCA_030145965.1 Ornithinimicrobium sp. | reverse complement strand
ACCTCGGTGCTGGACTACCTCGACGGCGTACTCTGAGCGCGTCCCGGACGGGAGCCGCCGCTGGTCGCGAGCGCGGCCGCGCACCGTCCACGGCCCGAGGGAGCACCGCATGACGGAGACCGTCGAGCTCGTCGTCGCGCAGCACGTGCCTGCGCCGGTCGAGGTGGTGTGGGAGGCCTGGACCAGCGCCGAGGGCTGGGCCCGGTGGTGGTGGCCGCACTGGCCGGACACGGAGTATGCGGTGGACGCGCGCCCGGGAGGGCGGTACCTGGCCCGCAGCGTCGAGGGTGACGCCGGCGTGGAGGGCGAGGTCGTCTCGCTCGACCCGCCGCACGCGCTCGAGCTGACCTGGCGCTGGGACGGGGAGGGCGTGGAGGACCGGGTCCGCGTGGAGCTGAGCGCACAGGACGGCGGCACGCGCGTCACGGTCCGGCACACGACCACCGGGGGTGCGGACGCCTACCGGCAGGGCTGGGAGTTCGTCCTGTCCAACCTCGCCCGGGCGCTGGCGGACGGGCGACCAGAAGGCGGGTCCGACGGTAGCCTGCCGGAAGGGTTGGGCGAGGCCGACCTCGTCCACCTCCGGCGGTGCGTCGAGCTGGCGCGCCGAGCGGTGGACGCCGGTGACGAGCCCTTCGGCTCCGTGCTCGTCGGGGCCGGTGGGAAGGTGCTCTTCGAGGACCACAACCACGTCGCCGGCGGCGACCAGACGCAGCACCCCGAGCTGGCGATCGCACGCTGGGCCGCCGAGCACCTGGGGCCGCAGGAGCGCGCGGCGGCGACCGTCTACACCTCCGGGGAGCACTGCCCGATGTGCGCGGCCGCCCACGGGTGGGTCGGGCTCGGGCGGATCGTCTACGTCGCCTCGACCGAGCAGCTGGGCGGCTGGCTGCGCGAGCTCGGCGTGCCCCCGGGGCCCGTCGCGCCCCTGCCGGTCACGGCCCTGGTGCCGGGGGCCGACGTCACCGGACCCGTGCCGGCGCTGGCCGAGGAGGTCCGGGCGCTGCACGAGCGCCACCACCGGCGTCGCTGAGGACGCACCGCGCGTCCGCCGCGCGTCCGGCGCGCGTCCGGGGCAGCTGGTGGTGTCAGAGGCGGCGGAAGGCGGTGGCGAGCAGGACGGGCTCGCCGACGAGGTCGGAGGCGTCGAGGTCGCACTCGGCCTCGATGACCCAGTCGAGGTCGCCCTCGGGGTCGGACACGGTCTGGACCACGCGCCACACGCGGCCCGGGCGGCCGTCGGTCACGCCCGACCGCTCCCCCGGCAGCGGCTCGACCAGCAGGCGCTTCGGGGCGCGGGCGTCGGCGTCGAGGACGACCGAGCCGTGCTCGTCGTAGTAGGCCTCGAGGGCGTCGTCCCAGTCCGAGCGCGACATGAGCGGCTCGATCGGCGGCTCGGGCAGCGCCGCGACCTGCGCCTCCAGCGCGCCGAGCGCCTCCCAGCCGTCGTCGGCGACGAGCTCGACCCGTCGCCAGGCGGCGTTGCGCACCATGACGCGGAAGGCCCGCTCGTTGCTCGTGATGGGGCGCGCCGGCAGCACGGGGGCGCCGCTGGCCGCCCGCTGCGCCGCCGCGGCGACCAGGTCCGGGTCGGTCAGCGCCTCCCACTCCTCCAGGAGGGAGGAGTCGGTCTGGCGGATCGTCTCCCCCAGCCACTGGACGATGTCGTCGAGCTCCTCGGTCATCGCCTCGGCCGGCAGCGTCTGGCGCATGGTGCGGTAGGCGTCCGTGAGGTAGCGCAGCAGCACGCCCTCGGAGCGGGACAGCTGGTAGAAGCCGACGAGCTCGGTGAAGCTCATCGCGCGCTCCCACATGTCGCGCACGACCGACTTGGGCGCGAGCGCGTCGACCGGGACCCACGGGTGGGTCTGCCGGTACATCGCCAGCGCCTCCTCGAGCAGCTCGGCCTGCGGCCGCGGCCAGGTGACGTCCTCGAGCAGCGTCATCCGCTCGTCGTACTCGATGCCGTCGGCCTTCATCTGCGCGACCGCCTCGCCCTTGGCCTTGTAGCGCTGCGCCAGGAGCACCGGCATCGGGTCGTCGAGCACCGCCTCCACGACCGAGAGGATGTCGAGGCGGTAGGAGGGGTCGTCCTTGTCGAAGAGGGCGACCGCCGACAGGGCGAAGGGTGCGAGCGGCTGGTTGAGGGCGAAGTTGTCCTGGACGCCGGAGGCCAGGTCCAGGGTGCGGCCGTCCGCCCCCGGTGTCTCCCGCCGCACGAGGATTCCGCTGTCGAGCATCGAGCGGCCCAGCGCGACCGCCTTGCGGGACAGGCGCGTCTGGGACCTCGGCTGCTCGTGGTTGTCGCGCAGCAGCCGGGACAGGTGGGTGACCGGGTCACCCGCACGGGCGACGGTGTTGATGATGACCGAGTGGTCGACCTTCATCCGGGGCACGAGCGGCTCCGGGGCGGAGGCGACGAGCTTGTCGTAGGTCTCCTCGGTCCAGGACACGAAGCCCTCGGGCGGCTTCCTCTTGGTGATCTTGCGCTGCTTCTTGGGGTCGTCCCCGGCCTTGGCGACGGCCCGCGCGTTGTCGATGACGTGCTCGGGGGCCTGCACCACGACGTACCCGACGGTGTCGTAGCCGGCCCGGCCCGCCCGACCCGCGATCTGGTGGAACTCGCGCGCCCGCAGGATCCGCGAGCGTGACCCGTCGTACTTCGCGAGCCCGGTGAAGAGCACGGTGCGGATCGGCACGTTGATGCCGACCCCGAGGGTGTCGGTGCCGCAGATGACCTTGAGCAGGCCG
>JASKZT010000208.1 GCA_030145965.1 Ornithinimicrobium sp. | reverse complement strand
TTCCAGCGCGCCCGCCTGCGCTCCGCGCGCAGGGCCGCCCGCGTGGCGGAGCTGAACATGGCCGTGGGGTGGGCCGGCCGGTGTCGGTCGTGGCGGCACGCGCTCGCGGCATGGCCGTCCGGGGCGCCGCGCACCCCGCTGCGCCACCCGCTGGCGCGGGCCTTCACCATGGCCTGGGTGTGAGCCGACCGGGACCGCGGTCCGTGCCGGGTGCCCGGCCGGCAGGGCGCGTCCGGACGGGGACGGACAGGGGCCGGACCTCGACGTCGTCCCTCGTGGCGGTGAGCACGGACCCGTCCGGGACCTGGTGCCACCCCGGGCCGTCGTCGGAGGGTTCGCTGGCCACCACGGTCCCGGCCCCGTCGCTGCGCCAGCACAGGGTGTCCCCGGCGGCCGTGGCGGCGATCGTGGTGCCGTCGGTGAGCAGGAGGTTGAACCGGCCGGTGGTGGTGGCCGAGAGTCCCCCGACCACTGCCGCCAGGGCGTCCGCGGCGGACTCCCCGGCGGCGAGCCGTTCCTGGACGAGGGCCCACAGCAGGGCCGAGTCCACCCGTGCCTCGAGGCCCAGCAGGCGCACCGGGGGCAGCTGCGCGGCCAGTGCCGCCACGGACTCCGGCCAGCCGTCGACGCGTCCGTTGTGACTGAACAGCCACCGGCCGTCCCGGTACGGGGCGGCCGCGGACTCGTCCGGGGTGGTGCCGGGCGTGGCGGACCGCACGGCGGCCAGCACGGCGGTGCTGGTGGTCACCCGGGCCACGTCGGCGAAGGAGGCGTCCGCCCACATCGGCACCGCCCTGCGGTACCGGGCCGGCACGGGGTCGCCGGGCGCGTACCACCCGGCGCCGAAGCCGTCGGCGTTCATGGTGCCGTTGCGCTGGCGCCGCGGCGCCCACGACTGCCGGAGCAGCCCGTGCGCCGGGCAAAGCAGGAGCTCCGCCAACGACGTCGGCGGTCCGAGGTAGGCCAGGTGCCGGCACATCGTCAGTCCCGCTCCCCGTCGCGGACGGTCCGGAACCCCGTGAAGATCTGGCGGCGGACGGGGTGGTCCCAGTTGCGGAACGTCCCGCGGCAGGCGGTGGCGTCCGTGGCCCAGGACCCGCCGCGCAGCACCTTGTAGTCCCCGCCGAGGAAGACCTCGCTGTACTCCCGGTAGGGGAAGGCGCGGAACCCCGGATAGGGGTGGAACCCGCTGGAGGTCCACTCCCACACGTCGCCCATGAGCTGGCGCACGCCCAGCGGCGACGTCCCGTCCGGGTAGGAGCCCACCGGGGCCGGCCGCAGGGCCGCCCCGCCGAGGTTCGCGTGCCGGGCGACGGGCTCCTCGTCGCCCCACGGGTAGCGCCGGGACCGTCCGGTGGCGGGGTCCCAGCGGGCGGCCTTCTCCCACTCGGCCTCGGTGGGCAGGCGGCGTCCGGCCCACCGGGCGTAGGCCTCGGCCTCGTAGTAGGACACGTGCTGCACCGGCTCGTCGTCGGGGACGGGCTCGACGACGCCGAAGCGGGTCCGCCACCAGCTGCCGCCCTCGCGCCGCCAGAACCGCGGCGCGGAGAGCCCCGCCTGCTGGCGGTGCGCCCAGCCCGCCGTACTCCACCGGTCGGCCCGGTCGTACCCTCCGTCCTCGACGAAGTGGGCGAACGCCGCGTTGCTGACCGGCACCGTGTCGATCGAGTACCCCGGCACGTGGACCTCGTGGGCGGGCCGCTCGTTGTCCAGGGCCCACGGCTCCACCGAGGAGCCCATGGTGAACGTCCCCGCCGGGACGTGCACCTCGCGGGGCAGCGCCGCGGCCCCGGTCCGCAGGACCGCCGGGTCCAGCGGCTCCGCGTGCAGCACCGGCTCTCCCGCCCGCAGCTGGTGGGTGGCCAGCATGGTCTCCGCATGCTGCTGCTCGTGCTGGACGATCATTCCGAACGCGAAGCCGTGCTGCAGCAGGGGAGATCCCTCCAGGGGCACACGGTCCAGGACGTCGAGGGCCTTGGCGCGGACCTCGCCGAGGTAGGCCCGGGACTCGGCCGGGGCCAGCAGCGGCAGCGACGGACGGGCGCTGCGGGAGTGCTCGAAGGCGTCGTAGAGCCGGTCGATCTCCGGGCGCAGGGCTTCCATGCCACCGACGTCCCGCACGAGCCAGAGCTCCTCCTGGCTGCCCACGTGCGCCAGGTCCCACACCAGGGGCGACATCAGGGGGGAGTGCTGCTTGAGCAGCTCCTCGTCGGCGCAGTCGGTCAGGGCATGGACGCGCCGGCGGGACCGCTCCAGCTCCCCGGCGATGCGGGACCTGGTGGTGACCACGGCCTCGGTGTGCTGCGGTGGGCGACCGGGACGGTTCATGTGACGTGCTCCTCGTCGTCGTCCGTGCTGTCCCGGGGGTCCCCGCTCCGCTGCCGGGGCTCCGGCCGCTCGTCGGCGGGGCACCGCCCGCGGACCGTGCGGCGCCCGGCGAGGACCTCCGCCGGGGAGCGGGTCCGGGCGGAGGCCGCCTCGGCCTCGGAGAGCGGCCGGGCACGGCTCCCGCACGGCGTGCTCGGTGCCACGGACCCTCCTTCCCCGGGGATCGGTCCCAGTCTAGGAGGAGTGGCCCGGTTCACACGGGCCGGCGGTGAGCAGGACACCGCCTGCAGGGCACCCGCGGCGTCGGAGGCGTCGGCCGGGGATCGCGAGGAAGCCGGCGTTGCCCGCCGTTCCCACCTCGAGCGGCAGGACCCGGTTGGACCCCGGGAGGGCGCCCGACGCCACGAGGTCGGTGAGCCCGGCCGGGCCGTACGTCGTCCCGATGTCCACCTCGCCATGTCCACCTCGCCGTCGGCGAAGAGCCGGTTCAGGACCTGCTCGTCGCGGGCTAGCCAGAGCCGTCCCGCCACAGCGAGGGCGCCAGGTCCCGCAGCGCCCCGAGCGCCGCCGGGTGGGTGAACCGGCCGGGGTGCTCCCGGGCCCGGTCCAGTATTCTCGACCTGCAGACGGCTCCCGCACGGGCGCTCCGGACCGACCGAGGGCGGCGATGATGCACGCACAGGACGCGGGGGCCCGGCGCGCCCGTCCCGGCCCGCTCGGGCGCCTGCTC
>JASKZT010000244.1 GCA_030145965.1 Ornithinimicrobium sp. | reverse complement strand
CTGAAGATCAGCGAGATCACCTACGGCAACTGGCTGACCCACGGGTCCCAGGTGGAGAACGAGGTGGCGCACCGGTGCGTGCGCGCGGCGCTCGACGCCGGCATCTCGACCTTCGACACGGCGGACGTCTACGCCAACACCAAGGCCGAGACCGTCCTCGGCGAGGCCCTCAAGGGCGAGCGCCGCGAGAGCCTGGAGATCTTCACCAAGGTCTACTGGCCGACCGGTCCCGGCGGCAAGAACGACACCGGCCTGTCGCGCAAGCACGTCATGGAGTCGATCGACGGCTCGCTGCGCCGGCTCCAGACCGACTACGTGGACCTCTACCAGGCGCACCGCTACGACACCGAGACGCCGCTCGAGGAGACGATGCAGGCCTTCGCCGACATCGTCCGCCAGGGCAAGGCGCTCTACATCGGCGTCTCGGAGTGGACCGCCGACCAGATCCGCGAGGGCCACCGGCTGAGCAGGGAGCTCGGCTTCCAGCTCATCTCCTCCCAGCCGCAGTACTCGATGCTGTGGCGCGTCATCGAGCCCGAGGTCGTCCCGGCCTGCGAGGAGCTCGGCATCTCCCAGATCGTCTGGAGCCCGATGGCCCAGGGCGTCCTCTCCGGCAAGTACCTGCCCGGCCGGCAGCCCACCGAGGGCCGCGCCGCCGACGCGAAGATGGGCCGCGGCATGGAGGGCTTCATGCGCGACGAGGTGCTCACCGCGGTGCAGCGGCTCAAGCCCCTCGCGGAGGAGGCCGGCCTCACCATGCCGCAGCTCGCGGTCGCCTGGGTGCTGCAGAACCCCAACGTCGCCGCCGCGCTCGTCGGCGCCTCCCGCCCCGAGCAGGTGCAGGACAACGTGAAGGCCGCCGGCGTCACGCTCGACGCCGACCTCATGACCAAGATCGACGAGGCCCTCGGCGACGTCGTGCAGCGCGACGCCGGCCAGACCGCCGCCCGCGCGCCGGGGACGCGCGTCGCCTAGCCCGCGCCGACCACCGTCGTCACGACGGTGGTGAGGCTGGGCCGGCGCGGCGTCGAGGAGAAGCCGAAGCGGGTCGGGGGGTCGACCGGGGCGAGCACGCCCAGGTCGGCCCCCTCCAGCGTCGCGTCCAGCCCCACCACCGCGTGCACGTCGGTCGCCCCGTAGTACTCCCGACGCCCGCCGCCGGCGCTGCCCCGGGTGCGGACCCCGCGCAGGGCGACCCGCGCGACGGGGTCGGTGAGCGTGGCGACGAGCGGCCGGCCGGCCATGCCGCGGGGCACGCCGCGCAGCAGCCGACCCAGCGGGGTGCGCCCGCCGAGGGTCGCCGTCAGGCGCAGCGAGGGCGAGGAGACCTCGAGCCGCCCGTCCGCGCAGCGGCCCCGCACCGGCTCCACGCGGACGGTGTCGAAGGAGTAGGTGGCGGACACGAAGTCGGCCACCTCCCGCCCCGGTGCGAGCAGCAGCCGGTGACCGTCCGCGCGCTCCACCATGACGTCGGCGAAGCTGCCGAGCGGGGAGTCGTCCCACAGCCCCACGACCAGCCGCACCCCGCTGCTCGTGCCGACCCCGAGGATGCGGCCGGTGAACCGCCACCCGCGTGTCGCCATACCCCATCCTGGCGCGGCGCCGGGGGGCTGACAGTCTGGGGCGATGGCGACCCCCTTCGACCTCACGCTGGAGCAGATGCTCGAGCACCGCTCGGCCAAGTGGAGCCGCGTGCCCGACGGGGTGCTCCCCGCGTGGACGGCCGAGATGGACGTGCGCGCGGCGCCGGCCGTCGCCGACGCGATCCGGCTGGCCGTCGAGCGGTCCGACTACGGCTACGCCGGCGACCCCGCGCCGGTCACCGAGGCGTTCGCCGGCTTCGCGCGCGACACCTGGGGCTGGGACCCGGCGGCGGGCGAGGGCTCGCTGCGGCTCTTCGCCGACGTCGGCCACGGCGTCAAGGAGGTGCTGCGGTCGCTGACGCGACCGGGCGACCGCGTGGTGCTCAACCCGCCGGTCTACCTCTCCTTCTACCCGTGGCTGCGCTCGCTCGGGCTCGAGGCGCACGAGGTGCCGATGCTCGACGTCGCCTCCGGCGGCCGCCTCGACCTCGACGGGATGGCGCGCGCGCTCGCGGAGGGCACCCGCGTCGTCCTGCTGTGCAGCCCGCACAACCCCCTCGGGCTCGTGTACCCGACGGCGGACCTGGCCGAGCTGGCCGAGCTGGCCCGGGAGCACGGCGCGGTCGTCGTCTCGGACGAGATCCACGCCCCGCTGGTCCACCCCGGCAGCCCCCGGCCGTTCGTGCCCTGGCTCACCGTCTCGGACGCGGCGCGCGAGGTGGGCATCGCCCTGCACTCGCCGTCCAAGGCGTGGAACACCGCCGGGCTCAAGCTCGCCGTCGGCGCCACCGCCTCGCCCGACCGGTGGCCCGACATCCCGGCCGAGACCGACTGGGCGCCCTCGATCCTGGGCCAGTACGCCGCGGTCGCCGCCTACGCCGAGGGCCGCGACTGGCTGGCCACCGTCACCGCCGAGCTCGAGGCCCGCACGGCCCAGCTCGCCGCCCTCCTCGCCGAGGAGCTGCCGCAGGTGCGCTACGCCCCCGGCACCGCGTCCTACCTGGCCTGGCTGGACTGCCGCGAGCTCGGGCTGGGGCCGGACCCCGCGCAGACCTTCCTCGAGCGGGGGCGGGTGCTGCTCTCCCCCGGCCCGGCGTTCGGCGCGGGCGGGCAGGGTTTCGCCCGGCTCAACGTCGGCACGAGCGAGGAGCTGATGCGCGAGGCGGTGCGCCGGGTCCGGTCCGCCCTGGTCTGAGCCTCACTCCCCCGGGCAGGGGATGGCGCCGAGGGCCGCGAGCCCCTGGAGGTCGCCGGGCCCGAAGCCGGCGCGGCCGGTCGTGCTCACGGCCGCCATGAGCTCGCCCGGGTCGTCGACGTGGTCGAGACCCAGCACGTGGGCGAGCTCGTGGTCGAGGACCGAGGCGTGCTGCTCCCACCGGGTCAGGGCCGTGCTGTCCAGGACGACCTGGCCGGTCGCGTGCCAGCGCACCCCGTCCGGCCCGCTCACCGTGGTCGCCCCGCCCAGCCCCACGGTCGGCCCGTCGAGCAGCGGCACCGTCGCGGGGTCGGACCACGACACGAGCACCGGGGCGCCCAGGTCGCGCGACTCCTCGGTCCAGACGTCGTCGGTCTCGCCGACGAGCAGGAGCTCAAGCCCGGAGGCGGCGCCCAGCCGGCCGAGGGAGGCCTGGACGAGCTCGGTGTGGTCCGGGGGCGCCGAGGCCGGGTTGACCACCACCCCTACGGGACCGCAGGGCGAGAAGCCGACGGGGACGTCGGTGCCGGGCTGGGTCTGGAGGACGACGTAGGACCCGCTCGTCGTCGCCTCGACCGGTGGCCGGACCCGGGTCCCGCGAGGCGGCTCCCAGCCCCAGACCGGCGTGTCCGCCGGCGGCGTCCAGCGCTGGACGATCTCGTCGAGGGCCCGGTCCCCCCGGGCGGTGCCGCCCCCGTCCCCCGCCGTCTCCTGCTCGGGCAGGCCCATGACCGAGCGGGCGGCCTGCGCCGCCCAGTCCTGCACCTGGACCCGCTGCGCGGGCAGGGCCACCGCCGCGGCGACCGTGCCCACGGCGAGCAGCGCGAGGACCCCACGTCCCCGGCGCCGCCGCGGACGGTGCGCGAGCGCTCTCGGCGCCGGGTCCAGGGCGCGCAGCGGTGCGACGCCGTCGGGCGAGTGGTGGCGCCAGGTCGTGTCCGGGCGGTGGGCGGGATGGCCGGGCGGGGCGCCGCCCAGCCCGTAGCGGCGGTCCCACGCGTCCAGCTCGGCCAGCCGCCGCTCCAGCTCGGCGGCCCGCCGCCTGCGCGCGGCCCCCTCGAACATCCCCATGGCGGCATTCTGGCGCACCGGGTGGCGGACACTCCATACCCTTGACCCCATGACCGACCCCCTGACCCGACCCCACCTGTGGATCCGTGCCGAGGCGCGTCCGACCGAGCAGCGCGTCCCGATCGTCCCCGCCGACGCGGCCCGGCTCGTCGCCGACGGCTTCGCGGTGACGATCGAGGAGTCGCCCACCCGCGTCGTCCCCCTCGAGGAGTACGTCGCCGTCGGCTGCGCCACGGCTCCGGCCGGCTCCTGGGCCGACGCCCCCGAGGGCGCGGTCGTCGTCGGCATCAAGGAGCTGCCCGAGGACCCCGAGGACCTGCGCCACACCCACGTCTTCTTCGCCCACGCCTACAAGGGGCAGGAAGGTGCTGAGAAGGTGCTCGACCGCTTCCGCCGCGGCGGCGGGGAGCTGCTGGACGTCGAGTACCTCACGGTCGGCGGCAAGCGCGTCGTCGCCTTCGGCTTCTGGGCGGGGCCGTCGAGGGCGCCCCGCGCGCGCAGCGCCGAGAGGGCCGCGCCGACGTACCCGTGGGCCCGATGACGCGGGAGGAACTCGACGCCCGGCTGCGGGGAACGACGCCGGCCGAGCCCGAGCGCACGCTGGTCATCGGCTCGCGCGGGCGCTCGGGCCGCGGCGCGGTCGAGGCGCTCACGGTCGCCGGGTGCCACGTGACCCGGTGGGACCGGCCCGACACGATCCGGCTGGACCGGGCGGCGCTGCTGGCCCACGACGTCCTCGTCAACTGCGTCGTGAGCATAGGCTCGGACGGCCAGGAGCCCTTCGTCACCGAGGCCGACCTCACGGCGGACCGCCGCCTGCGGGTCGTGGGTGACGTGACCTGCGACGTCACCTCCGACGCCAACCTCGTGCCGGTCAACACCGCCATCACGACGTGGGACGAGCCGGTCCGGCAGGTGGGCGGCACCACGCACCCCCTGGACGTCATCGCCATCGACAACCTGCCCTCGCTCCTGCCGCGGGAGTCCAGCGAGAGCTTCTCCGCCGAGCTCGCGCCGCTCCTGCCCGACCTCGCCGACCGCTCCGGGCCGTGGGCGGCGAGCCTGGCGTGGTTCCGCCGGCACGTCCACTGACGGCTGACGGGCACCGTCCATCACGATCGCGTCACGATCGCGTCACGATCGCGGAGCGCCGCTGCCGGCGCTGCCGCGCGGGCCAAGGCGCGCGCGCGTAGCGGATCCCGACCCGTTCCCCGACCTCGGCACGACGCGGGTCGCGGTCGTGGTTACGTTGTCCGGTAGCCCTGGCCCGACCCCCCGAGGAGACAGCAAGCCTTCCAGCACCCGACGCGCCCACCGTCGCACGGCCGCCCTGGCCGCCGCCGGCGCCGCCACCCTGGCCCTGACCGCCTGCGGCGGCGGAGCCTCGGACAACGAGCTCGGCGTCGACGAGGAGGGCACCCTCGTCGTCGCCATGTCCGGTGAGTTCCAGCCCTTCAGCTACTTCGAGGGCAACACCCTGACCGGCTTCGACCACGACATCGGCGTCGCGGTCGCCGAGGAGCTCGGCCTGGAGGTCGACTCCCAGACCGGAGCCTTCGACACCCTGATCCAGGGGCTGAAGGCGAACCGCTACGACGTGCTCATCGCCTCGATGACGCCCACCGAGGAGCGCGACGAGCAGGTCGACTTCACCGACAGCTACTACGTCTCCGGCGCCCAGGCGTTCGTCGCCCCGGGCACCGGGTGCACCGACATCAGCGAGCTCGACTCCCCGGTCATCGGCGTCGCGAGCGGCACGACCTACCAGGACTGGCTCGCCGAGAACGGCGGCGACTGGCTCGGCGAGGTGCGCACCTTCACCTCCGACGTCACCGCGCTGCAGGACGTCTCCACCGGCCGGCTGGACGCCGCGATGACCGACCGCAACGTCGGTCTCTACCAGATCCAGGAGTCCGGCCTCGACCTCGTCGAGTGCGGCGACCCGGTCTTCACCGAGGAGCCCGCCTTCGCCGTCGACGAGGGCAACGCCGAGCTCCAGGAGGCGCTCGACGAGGCGCTGGCCACGATCAAGGAGAACGGCACCTACGCCGAGATCTCCGAGAAGTACTTCGGCAAGGACATCTCCCGCCTCGAGAGCGACGACCAGGGTTCGGACGACGCGGCCGAGACCTCGCAGGGCTGAGGTCCGGCCGTGTCCTCCTTCCTCGAGCTGTTCGCCGAGTACTCGCCGCTCTTCCTCGAGGCCACCTGGGTCACGCTCCGGCTGACCGCGGCCGCCCTCGTCATGGCCATGGTGGGCGGCGCGGTCGTCGCCGCCATGACCATGAGCGGGGTGCGGCCGCTGCGCTGGCTGGCCACCGCCTACATCGGCCTGGTCCGCGGCACGCCGCTCATCACCCAGATCTTCATCATCTACTTCGGTCTGACCGCGGTCGTCACGCTCGACGCCTTCTGGGCCGGCGCGCTGGCGCTCGCCTTCCACAACTCGGCCTACATCGCCGAGATCCTGCGCTCCGGCTTCCAGGCCGTGCCCAAGGGCCTGACCGAGGCCTCCCGCTCGCTGGGGATGTCGCGGCTGAGGACGCTCAAGCGGGTGCAGGCGCCGCTGGCGCTGCGCACGACGCTGCCGGTGCTCGGCAACCAGTACATCATCGCCGTGAAGGACTCCTCGCTCGTCTCCTTCATCGGGATGACCGAGCTGTTCCAGACGTCGCGCAACATGGCGGCGACCACCTACGAACCGCTGACGTCCTACATCGTCGTGGCGATCTACTACCTCGTCATCGTGCTGGCGCTGACCGCGCTGGTCTCCTGGCTCGAGCACCGGCTCGGCGCCCACCGCCGGCCGGAGGCGACCGTCCGGGCACGGCGGCATGAGCAGGAAGGAGTGAGGTCGGCATGACCAGCACGGACGGACGGGGCAGGCCCCTGGTCTCGATGCGAGGCATCGTCAAGCGGTTCGGGAGCACGACGGTGCTCGACGGCGTGGACCTCGACGTCCACGAGGGCGAGGTCGTCACCCTCATCGGGCCCTCGGGCGCCGGCAAGAGCACGCTGCTGCGCTGCGTCAACGGGCTGGAGCGCATCAGCGAGGGCACGATCGAGGTCGCGGGCGAGCGGCTCGCCTACACCGAGAAGGGCCTGAACTCCCTGCGGGCCCGGATCGGGATGGTCTTCCAGTCCTTCAACCTCTTCCCGCACATGACCGTCATGGGCAACCTCACGGTCGCCCAGCGCGAGGTGCTCGGCCGGTCCGCGGACGAGGCCCGCTCGCGCGCCGGCGAGCTGCTCGAGCGCGTGGGCCTGGCCCACAAGGCCGGCTCCTACCCCGAGCACCTCTCCGGCGGCCAGCAGCAGCGGGTCGCCATCGCCCGGGCGCTCGCCATGGACCCGGCCGTCATGCTCTTCGACGAGCCCACCTCGGCGCTGGACCCCGAGCTCGTCGGCGAGGTCCTCGACGTCATGCGGTCCCTGGCCGACGACGGCATGACGATGATGGTCGTCACGCACGAGATGCGCTTCGCCCAGCGGGCGGCCGACCGGGTGGTCCTCCTCGCCGACGGCGGCATCGCCGAGCAGGGCCCGCCCGACCAGGTGCTCCGGGCGCCGACCAGCGAGCGCGGCCAGGCCTTCCTGGCGCAGCTGAGCGACCACTAGCCACGTCCACGCCGCCCCGCCCCTCGGGCGCGGCGGCGTGCGGGCCCGTTCAGGGCACGGGGTGCCCGTCGGTGACGCCGGCGGCCCGCCCCGGCTCGGCGTACCACTCGACGCCGAAGGCCAGCGCGAAGACCTCCTCCTCCAGCGTCAGCATCCAGCGCACGTCGTCCTGCGAGGCGTGGCAGGCCAGCGCCGCCCGCTTGGCGGCGAGGACGGGGCGGGCGTCGACCCGCCAGTGCAGCTCCGCCTCGGGCGTGCCCAGCGGGTTGCCGTCGTCGGCCGGGGCGTCGGGGTCCCAGTCCGCCTCGCCCAGGGGCCCCGCCTCGCGCGCGGCCGCGTACGAACGGCGCAGCTCGTCCCGGTTCATCGTGCTCTCGAGCACGCGGGGCCGGCGGGCCGCGAGGGCGGCCGCGCGGTGGACGACGTGATGCACCTTGACGTGGTCGGGGTGGCCGTAGCCGCCGTGCCAGTCGTAGCCGACCACCACGTCGGCGTCCTCCTCGTCGAGGAGGGTCGCCAGACGAGCGGCAGCCTCGTCGGTGTCGGCGGCGTGGAAGGACAGCGCGTGGCCGTTCTGCTCCCACCCCGTCATCCCGGAGTCGGCGTAGCCGAGCCAGGCGACGCGCGCGGTGCCCAGGACCCGGGCCGACGCCTCGGCCTCGGCGCGGCGGCGGGCGACGACCGTCTCCCCCTCGGCGAGGTCGTCGGGGACGGTGCCGTGGTCGCCGTCGGTGGCGTAGACGCAGACGACGCGGTGACCGGCGTCGGCGGCCAGGCGCATGGTGCCGGCCGTCTGCGACGCCTCGTCGTCGGGATGGGCGTGGAGGAGGACGAGGGTGCTCACGAGCACCCATTGTGCGCTCCGGCGCGCGGCCGGACGCCGCCGGCAGGCACTGCGGACGACCCCTGGGCACCGCTTTTGCTCTCGACGGCATGCGCGTGATCCACTTAGGTCAACCTAACCGCTCGCGCTCCGGCGCGGACCGACCACACCAAGGACGTGCCCATGACTCCTTCCCGCCTGCTCGCCCTCACGACCGCCGGCGCCCTCGTCCTCGGCCTGACCGCCTGCGGCGCCGAGGAGGACGCCCCGGCCACCGGTGGCGCGTCCACCGAGGCGGCCTCCGAGGGCGACGGCACGCTGACGCTCTACTCCGGCCGCAACGAGGAGCTGGTGCAGCCGGTCCTGGACTCGTTCACCGAGGAGACCGGCATCGAGGTCCAGGTCCGCTACGGCGACACCGCGGCGATGGCGGCGCAGATCCTGGAGGAGGGCGAGGGCTCGCCCGCCGAGGCCTTCCTCGCCCAGGACGCCGGCGCCCTCGGGGCGGTCTCCCGGGAGGGCCGCCTCGTCGCGCTGCCGGAGGAGACCCTCGAGCTCGTGCCGGAGACCTACCGCTCGAGCGAGGGCGACTGGGTCGGCCTGACCGGTCGCTCCCGTGTCCTCGTCTACAACAAGGAGGCCGTGAGCGAGGAGGAGCTGCCCGAGACCGTCGCCGAGCTGACCGGTCCCGAGTGGACCGGCCGGGTGGGCATCGCCCCGACCAACGCCTCCTTCCAGTCCTTCGTCACCGCCATGCGCGTGCTCGAGGGCGACGACGCCGCGTCCGCGTGGCTGACCGACCTCGCCGGCAACGACCCGCAGGTCCGCGAGCGCAACGGCATGATCGTGGCCGATGTGGAGTCGGGCGCGATCGACGTCGGGCTGGTCAACCACTACTACCTCTACGAGCTCGCCGAGGAGCAGGGCGTGGCGCCGGAGGAGCTCGGCGCCGGCCTGCACTTCTTCGGCGACGGCGACGCCGGGGCGCTGGTCAACATCTCCGGCATCGGGCTCGTCGGCGAGCAGGCCGACGGCGACGCCCAGGCGCTCGTCGACTACCTGCTCGATGAGGCGGGACAGACCTACTTCGTCGAGGAGACCTCGGAGTACCCGATGGTCTCCGGCGTCGGCACGCCGGCCGACCTGGCCCCGCTCGAGGACCTCGAGACGCCCGACATCGACCTCAACGACCTCGACGACCTGCAGCGGACCATCGAGATGATCACCCAGGCCGGGCTGCTCTGAGCCCCACCCGCCCGCACGCCGCGCTCACCGCCGGGGCCCTCGTGGCCACGGCGGTGGCGCTGGTCCCCCTCGCCTACCTGGTCCTGCGGACCGGGCAGGGGGGCCTCGGCGCGTGGGTGGAGACGGTGGCCACCGAGCGCACGGCGCGGCTGGCCACCACCTCGCTGCTGCTCGCCGGTGTCGTGACCGCCGCCTGCCTCGTCATCGGGGTGGGCAGCGCGTGGCTGGTGACGCGCAGCAACACCCCCGGCCGTCGCGCCTTCGCGGTGCTCCTCGCGCTGCCGCTGGCGGTGCCGAGCTACGTCGCCGCCTTCACCTGGGTCTCCGTGGCCGACCTCTGGGCGGCCGACCCCGGGACCCGCTTCGAGGGGTTCACGGCCGCGGCGGTCGTGCTGACGCTCTACACCTACCCCTACGTCTACCTGCCCGTCGCGGCGGCGCTCGTCCGCGTCGACCCGGCCCAGGAGGAGGTCGCCCGCTCCCTCGGGCTGGGGCCCCTGCGCACCGTGCTCACGGTGACGCTGCCGCAGGTGCGCCCGGCCGTCGCCGGCGGCGGGCTGCTCGCCGCGCTCTACGTCCTGGCGGACTTCGGCGCGGTCTCGATCCTGCGGCTGGACACCTTCACCCGCGCGGTGTTCACGGCCTTCAGCGCCGGCTTCAACCGGCAGGGCGCGCTCACGCTGGCGACCCTGCTCGTCCTCGTCACCGTCGTCATCCTGCTCCTGGAGGGCCGCACCCGGCGCGCAGGCGCGCGGTTCTCCGGCACCCACCTGCGGCGCCCCGCCCGCGCCGCGGACCTCGGGGCATGGCGCTGGGGCGGGTGCGCGGCGCTCCTGGCCGTGCTCGTCGCCGCCCTCGGCGTGCCGGCGCTGTCGCTCGTGCGCTGGACCGTCGAGGGCACCTCCGCCCGGGACGCCGTCGGGCGCCTGTGGGACGCGGCCGCCGGCTCGCTCACGGCCTCGCTCCTGGGCGCGCTGCTGACGATGCTGCTCGCGCTGCCCGTGGGCATCCTCGCCGCGCGCCACCCGGGGCGGCTCAGCCGCGCGCTCGAGCGAGCGGCCTACCTCGCGCACAGCCTGCCCGGGGTCGTCGTCGGCCTGTCCCTGGTGTTCTTCGGGGTCACGGTGGCGCTGCCGCTCTACCAGACCACGTGGCTGCTGGCCCTCGCCTACGCCACGCTCTTCCTCCCGCTCGGGGTCGGTGCCGTCGCCGCGGCCGCGGCGCAGGCACCGCGCTCGCTCGAGGAGGCGGCGGCCGCCCTCGGCCGCACGCCGGCCCAGGTCTTCCGGCGGGTGACCCTGCCGCTGACGCTGCCCGGCATCGGGGCGGGCGCGGCGCTGGTCTTCCTCACCGCCATGAAGGAGCTGCCCGCCACCCTGCTGCTGCGCCCGACCGGCATGGAGACGCTCGCCACCCGGCTCTGGAGCGCGACGGCGATCGGGCGCTACGCCGAGGCCGCTCCCTACGCCGTCGTCCTCGTCGCCCTGGCCGCCGTGCCGACCTGGCTGGTCGTGCGCCGTACCGGCATCCTGCCCGCCGCCGGCGAGCGCGAGCCGCTGAGTCCGGTCGAGGTGGAGGACCCCAAGGCCGCGACCGACCTCCTCGAGGGCGTGAAAGCATGACGACCACCCCGCCACGCACCGAGAGCGACGCGACCCCCATGACGACCCACGCCCCCGACCGGGCCGAGCCCCGCGCGCCCGAGCACGCGGTGACGGTCGTCGACGTGAGCAAGTCCTTCGGGACGGTCGCCGCGCTGGCGCGGGTGAGCCTGACGATGGAGGCCGGGGAGTTCCTGGCCGTGCTGGGCCCCTCGGGCTGCGGCAAGACGACCCTGCTGCGCTGCCTCGCCGGCTTCGAGCGCATCGACGAGGGCCGCATCGCCCTCGGCGAGCGCGCCGTCGCCCTGCCCGGGATCCACCTGCCGCCCCACCGGCGCCAGGTCGCGGTCGTGCCGCAGGAGGGCGCGCTCTTCCCGCACCTGTCGGTGGCGGACAACGTCGGCTTCGGCCTGGGTGGGAGCCGGGGACGGCGACGCCCCGGCGGGCGCTCCGGGCGCACCGGCCGGGTCGAGGAGTGCCTCGAGCTCGTCGGCCTGGGCGGGATGGGCGCGCGGATGCCGCACGAGCTCTCCGGCGGGCAGCAGCAGCGGGTCGCCCTGGCCCGCGCCCTGGCACCGCACCCGCCGCTCGTCCTCCTCGACGAGCCGTTCAGCGCGCTCGACGCCTCCCTGCGCGGCGAGCTGCGCGCCGACGTCCGCACCGCCCTGCGCGAGGCGGGGGCCACGGCGGTCCTCGTCACCCACGACCAGGGCGAGGCGCTCTCCATGGCCGACCGCGTCGCGGTGCTCAGCGAGGGCCGCGTCCGCCAGGTCGGCACGCCGGAGGAGGTCTACGCCCGCCCGGTCGACGCCTGGGTGGCCACCTTCGTCGGCGAGGCGGACCTCGTCGAGGTCGACGGCGTCCCGGGCGGCCACGCGCTCACGCCGCTCGGTCGCGTGCGCGTCGCCGACGCCCTCCCCGGGGCCACCCACCTCGTCGTCCGGCCGGAGCAGGTGCGGCTCGGCCCCGACGTCGCGAGCGCGGTGCCCGAGGGCGCCGTCGCGGTGACCGTGCGCTCGGTCGACTTCCACGGCCACGACGCGCTCGTCACCCTCGGGCTGCCCGACGGCGCGAGCGTGCGCGCCCGCACCGGCGCCCACCCGCCGCACCCCGGCGACCGGGTTCGGGCCTGGGTCGAGGGCGGCTGCCGCGCGGTGCCCTCCGGCACCTGAGCCGGCTGGGCCCCGGTCAGGAGCACGCCTCGTCGTGCAGCGCCTCCAGCCCGGCGAGGTCCCCCTCGCCCAGGCCGCGCTGGGAGGAGTACTCCGGCGCCATGAGCTGGGAGGCGTCCTCGGTGTGCCCCAGCCCCAGGACGTGCAGCAGCTCGTGGACGAGGACCGGCTCCGGGTCGGTGCGTCGCAGGAGGCCGCCGGGCAGGTCGGTGTCGAGCACGACCATCCCGCCGACCGCCTGGGCGCGGCCAGGCCCCCGGACGTAGGTCGCCCCGCCGATGCCGGCCGTGCGCCCCTCGAGCTCGGGCACCTCGTCCTCGTCCGCCCACATGAGCAGGACCGGTCCCGCCCCGCGGTCGCGGTACCCCCGGTCCTGGGTCTCCCCCACCACCCGCAGCGTGAAGGCGCTGGCCTCGTCGACCTGCGCGAGCGCGGACGCGACGAGGTCGTCATACCCCTCCGGCGCGCCGCGCGGGTTGACCTCCACCTCGATCGTGGCGTCGCAGGGCCACGTCACCGGCGCCCCGGAGGAGGTCGTGGCCATGAAGGTGTAGCCCTCGCCGCCGGAGCCCGGCACGCCGCGCAGGGGGTCGACGGCCGCGTCGCGCAGGTCGGTGAGCGCGAGACCGGGCGAGAGGGCCACGGTGCCGACGATGACCGTGCCGACCACGAGGAGCGTGCCGAGGACGCCGCCGCAGGAGCGGCGGCGGCGGGGGACGTCGGTCATGCGGACAGTCTCGCCCACGAGCCTGACCGCTCCGCCGTGACGCCCGGCCGGTGACGGGCCACCATGGGGGCGTGGCCACCTACGAGCTCAACGAGGCGGGGGTCGCCCGCTGCCGGGAGCTCATCGACGCCCGGCAGTACGTCCTGGACTCGGAGTGGTCCGAGCGCCAGCCGGACGCGGCGGCGCAGAACGCCTACCTCGGGCGGCACACGGTGGAGGAGTACGCCGCGTGGCACCTGGGGCTGACCGTCGGCGCGACCGACGGCACCAAGGGGCGCTACGCCTTCGCCTACGGGGACTTCCGCCGGGTGCACCGCTCGGCCCTCATCGCCTGCGTCTTCCGCGCCGCGCAGTGGCGGCACAAGGCCGTGGAGCTGGCCGCCCACGACCTGCTGCAGCACCTCGACCGGACGTCCGGCTGAGCCGGCGCGTCCGGGGCCCGCGTCCGGGCCGGTGCGTCCTGGGCCGGCGCTCAGCGACGCGCCGCGGCCCACTCGGCCGCGGCGTCGACGAGGGAGACCGTGGTCAGGGATCCCAGCTCGGGCAGGTCGACCCAGCGGACGTCGTCGGTGGTGCCGTCCACCTCCCGGGTCAGCGTGCCCCCGGTCACCCGGGCCACGTAGACGACCTGGAGCGCCTGCAGGGGGCGGGTGGTCCGCCGGAACCGCTTCTCCGCGCTGATCCAGTGGTTGCGCACGCCGAGCAGGCCGCCGAGCTCGACGGTGAGGCCGGTCTCCTCGCGCACCTCGCGCAGGCAGGTCTGCTCCGGCGACTCGCCCGGCTCCACGCCGCCGCCGGGCAGGGTCCAGCCGTGCCGCTCACGGCCGGGCTCACCCTCCCGCCAGTGCGGCAGGAGCACGCGGCCCTCCTGCTCGATCCACGCGTAGCAGCCCACCCGGGTGTCGAAGTCCACGCCGACAGGGTAGGTCGCCCGCGCCCGGCGGCCACGCGGCGCGGCCGCTACTGCCCCAGCCCGCCGAGGAGCGTCTCGAAGTCGGTCACCTCGTCCACGACCTCGTTGCCCGAGCGGCGACGGCGTGGCCTGGAGAGGTCCTCCGCGCCCGGCGCGAAGCCCGCCACGGCCCCGGACTCGGCGACGACCAGCGCCGCCAGCTCGGAGGCGGCGCGCGCGATCCGGGCCGTCAGGGCGTCGTGGTCGCCCCCGCCGAAGTCCTCGGTCGCGGCGAAGACCCCGGTCGGGACCACCACCGCCCGCAGGTAGGCGAAGAGCGGACGCATCGCGTGGTCGAGGACGAGCTGGTGGCGCGACGTGCCCGCCGTGGCCGCGACGACGACCGGCATGCCGTTGAGGGCCTCGGTGTCGAGCACGTCGACGAACATCTTGAACAGGCCGGAGTAGCTCGCGGTGAAGACCGGCGTGACGGCCACGAGGCCGTCGGCCGAGCTGACGAGGTCACGGGCCGCGCGGACGGCGCCGGTCGGCAGCCCCCCGGTCGTCATGGTGACGGCCAGGTCGGTGGCCAGCTCGCGCAGCTCCACGACCTCCACCTCGGCGCGCTCACCGCGCGCGCTCACCTGGGTGGTGACCGCCTCGGCGATGCGGTCGGCGAGCAGGCGGGTGGAGGACGGACGGGACAGGCCGGCGGTGAGGACGACGATGCGACGGGTCACGGGTGCTCCCCTCTCGGGGTCGGGATGCGGACGGGTGCAGGGTGCAGGGCGGGCCGGACGGGTGGTGCCGGCGGGTCAGCCCGCCGTC
>JASKZT010000175.1 GCA_030145965.1 Ornithinimicrobium sp. | reverse complement strand
GGGGTGTCGTCGTAGCCGCCGAAGGCGTTGGGCAGGCCCGCGTTGGGGTGCACGGAGGTGAGCGCGGTGGAGGCGGCGCCGAGCTCGCGCAGGTGCGGACGCATGGCCTCGGCGCCGAGCGCGCAGTTGAGGCCGACCGAGAAGAGGTCGACGTGCTCGGTGGACACGGCGAAGGCCTCGGGCGTCTGCCCGGACAGCGTGCGGCCCGACGCGTCGGTGATGGTGCCCGACAGCATGACCGGCACGGGGCCGGCGGCGGCACCGCCGGCGACCCGCTCGGCCTGGACGTCGCCGATCGCGTGCAGCGCGGCCTTGGCGTTGAGGGTGTCGAAGACCGTCTCGACCATGAGCAGGTCCACCCCGCCCTCGAGCAGCGCGGCGGCCTGCTCCGCGTAGGCCGCGCGCAGCTGCTCGTAGGTGACGCTGCGGTGCTCGGGGCGCTCGACGTCGGGGGAGAGGGAGGCGGTGCGGTTGGTCGGTCCGAGCGAGCCGGCCACCCACCGGGGGCGGCCGGTCGCCGCGGCGACCTGGTCGGCCACCTGCCGGGCGACGCGGGCGGCCGCGACGTTCAGCTCCGTGACCAGGTCCTGGGTGCCGTAGTCGGCCTGGGCGATGGTGGTCGCGCTGAAGGTGTTGGTGGTGAGCAGGTCCGCCCCGGCCTCGAGGTAGGCGCGGTGCACGTCGGCGATGACATCGGGGCGGGTGAGGCTCAGGAGGTCGAAGTTGCCGCGCAGCGCCGTGGCCGCGTGCGGTGCCCAGGCGGGCCCGTCGCCGTGGAAGTCCTCCTCGCTCAGGTCCACCTGCTGAAGCATCGAGCCATAACCGCCGTCCAGGACGAGGATCCTTCGATGCGCGGCCCCCCGCAGGGGGGTGGTCGACTCAGACGCTTCGGTGGGCTCGACGGGCAGGGTCACCCACCCACTGTAGGGACCGACCCCGCGAACGCCGAAACGCGGCCGAGAAGGTGGCGCGCCGGGGTGTACAGCCGGGCTGCACAGTGACTAGGATCACGCCTGCCGGCAGCGTCGCCTGGTCTCCACCCTGTCGGGTGCGTGGTCGGTCCGTGCACACCATGCCCCGAAAGGTAGTGATCCATGTCCGCACTGAGCAGGCGGCTCAGCCGCCCGCAGCGGTGGCTCGGCGCCCTTGCCGCAGCAGCCATCCTCGTCCCCGGCGTCGCGGCGACGACCGCCGTCGCCCAGGACGACCCCCGCGTGGGCCTGGCCCCGGGCTTCCTGGACGCCGGCGAGGCGAGCAGCAACATGAACCTGCTCGCGCACGAGAACAAGCCGGAGGGGTTCTTCGACCCCGCCAACCTCGGCAGCCTCTCCTTCGCCAACTCCGACATGGCCTACCAGGGCGACCACGCCTTCGTCGGCAACTTCCACGGCTTCCAGGTCTACGACGTGTCCGACCCGGCCGCCCCCTCCCTGGAGCTCTCCTACATCTGTCCCGGCGGCCAGGGCGACGTGTCGGTCTACGGCGACCTGCTCTTCATGTCGGTCGAGGAGACCCGTGGGCGGATCGACTGCGGCACGCAGGGCACCTCGGGCACGGTCAGCCCCGACCGCTTCCGCGGCGTGCGCATCTTCGACATCAGCGACCCGCTGAACCCCGTGCAGCTGCCCGGCGTCCAGACCTGCGCCGGCTCGCACACCCACAGCCTGCTCGTGCCCCCCGGTGACGACCTGGACAAGATCTACGTCTACAACTCGGGCACCTCGGGCATCCGCCCCAGCGGTGAGCTGGCCGGCTGCAACGGCAACAGCAGCCTGGCCGACCCGACGACGACCAACTTCGCCATCCAGGTCATCGAGGTCCCGCTCGACGCCCCGGAGACCGCGCGCGTGGTCAACAACACCTCGCGCATCTTCTCGGTCTGCGGCGACAACAGCTGCGAGTCCGACTACGCCAGCGGTGCGCTCAACGGTCTGCCCGGCAGCGGCGTGCAGCCGACCTACCCGGCCGACAGCGGCCGGGCGCCGGGCGGCCAGTCCCGCGCGCAGGCCAGCCGCTGCCACGACATCACGCTCTACCCGGAGATCGGGCTGGGCGCGGGTGCCTGCCAGGGCTGGGGTCTGCTCCTCGACATCAGCGACCCGGTGAACCCCAAGCGGATCCACGCGGTGGAGGACTACAACTTCGCCTACTGGCACTCGGCGACCTTCAACAACGAGGGCACCAAGGTCATCTTCACCGACGAGTGGGGCGGCGGCACCGGTGCCCGCTGCCGGGCCACCGACCCGGAGAACTGGGGCGCCAACGCCATCTTCGACATCGTCGACGGCAAGATGGAGTTCGCCAGCTACTACAAGCTGCCCGTCCCCCAGACCGCGCAGGAGAACTGCGTCGCGCACAACGGCTCCCTCATCCCGGTGCCGGACCGCGACATCATGGTCCAGGCGTGGTACCAGGGCGGCGTGTCGGTCTTCGACTTCACCGACTCCGCCAACCCCGTCGAGATCGCGTTCTTCGACCGCGGCCCGATGAACGCCACGCGGCTGCAGACCGGTGGCTTCTGGTCGGCCTACTGGCACAACGGCAACGTCTACGGCAGCGAGATCGGCCGTGGCTTCGACACCTTCGAGATGACGCCGAGCGCCCAGCTGAGCGAGGCGGCCCTGGCCGTCGCCAAGACCGTCGAGCTGGACACCTTCAACCCGCAGGGACAGCCGACCCTGGAGTGGCCGGCCAGCTTCGAGATGGTCGACTACCGCTTCGAGCAGGTCTCGGCCGACGGCACGCTGACCGCCGACAAGGCCGCCAACGTGCAGAAGATGGTCGAGAAGGCCCAGGCACTGCTGGCGGGCGGCAGGACCAGCCCCGCCAAGGCGCAGCTGCAGGCGGCCGGCAACCAGCTGGACGCCTCGGTGCCCAGCCAGGCGGCGCTCCGTCAGGCCCTCGAGGACCTGAGGGTGAGCATGCCGTGACGTCCTGACGTCAGGCACCACCACCCGTGAGGGGGCGACCACCCGGTCGCCCCCTCACGTGCGTGCGGGAGGGGTCGGGCGCCGCTGCCTGGCCGGGCTGCAGCGCGGGCGAATCCTGAGAGACTGGACCGGCCATGACCCACGCAGAGACGGCCGAGCGCCGCCCCCTCACCGCCACCTACCGGATGCAGCTGCACGCCGGGTTCACCTTCGCCGACGCCCTGGCCGTGCTGCCCTACGTCGAGGCGCTGGGGGTGAGCCATGTCTACCTCTCCCCCGTCCTGGCTGCCGTCCCCGGCTCCGAGCACGGCTACGACGTCCTCGACCACACCCGCGTCAGCGACGAGCTGGGCGGCCGTGCCGGCCTGGAGCGGCTCGCGGCCGCCGCGCACGAGCGCGGCATGGGCGTGGTCGTCGACGTCGTGCCCAACCACATGGCCCTCGTCCCGCAGACCTGGCGCAACGCCCCGGTGTGGGAGGTGCTCGCCCAGGGGCCGGGAGCACCGCGAGCGCACTGGTTCGACGTCGACTGGGAGCACCTGGGCGGGAGGTTCGGGCTGCCCGTGCTCGGCTCGCCGCTGCCCGAGGTCCTCGAGGCCGGCGACCTCGAGGTCGGCACCGGCCGGCCCGATGAGGGGCCCGCCGCCGGGCGCCCCGTCGTCCGTTACTTCGAGCACGTGCTGCCCGTCGCGGAGGGCACCGAGCACCTGGCCGACGACGTGCCCGCGCTCCTGGAGGCCCAGCACTGGCGGCTGGCGCACTGGCTGGAGTCGGCCGACACGCTCAACTACCGGCGCTTCTTCGAGGTCGACCAGCTCATCGGCGTGCGCGTCGAGGAGGCCGACGTCTTCGAGGCGACCCACGCCGAGCTGCTGGACCTGCACCACGCCGGGGTCGTCGACGGCTTCCGCATCGACCACCCGGACGGCCTCGCCGACCCGGCCGGCTACCTGGCGATGCTGCGCCGGCACCTGCGCCCGGGCACCCCGGTGTGGGTCGAGAAGATCCTCGAGGGCCCCGAGCGGCTCCCGGCGTCGTGGGCCTGCGAGGGCACGACCGGGTATGACGCGAACGCCGCCGTCACCGGCGCCCTCGTCGACCCCACGACCGTCGACGTCGTGAGCACCGCGTGGTTCGCCACCGGCGGCGAGCCGGACCTGGAGGTCGAGGTCGAGCGGTGCAAGCGGCAGGCCGTCGAGGCGCTGCTGCGCCCCGAGGTCGAGCGCCTGGTCCGACGGGCCCGGGAGGCGCTGCCCGGCCACGACGAGCACCGGCTGCGGGCGGCGCTGGGCGAGCTGCTCGTCGACGTGCACGTCTACCGCGCCTACGTGACCCCGGGCGCGGGCCCCGCGGCGGGCGACCCGGCCCTGGAGCGCCCGCTGACCGACGCGCTCGAGCGCGCCCGTCTCACCCGCCCCGACCTCGACACCGAGCTCGTCGCGCTGGGCGAGGTGCTGCTGCGGCCGGGCTCCGCCCCGGGTGACGCCGGCGCGGCGGCGGACCTGTGCGTGCGCTTCCAGCAGACGACCGGCCCGGTCATGGCCAAGGGCATCGAGGACACCGCGTTCTACCGCTGGCACCGGCTCGTCGCGCTCAACGAGGTCGGCGCCGACCCCTCCGTCGGCGAGCGGCCCGAGCAGGCGGTCGACGCGCTCCACGCGTGGGCCCGGCACCAGGCCGAGCACTGGCCCTCGGGGATGACCACGCTGTCCACCCATGACACCAAGCGCAGCGAGGACGTGCGGGCGCGCATCCTCGCGGTCGCCGGGGACGGCGACGCCTGGC
>JASKZT010000134.1 GCA_030145965.1 Ornithinimicrobium sp. | reverse complement strand
CCTGTGGGTGACGACGTCCAACGGCAACGGTGACGACGTCGTCCTGCGGGTGACGCCGCAGGGCTGAGACCCACAGCGTCAGCCCTGCTCGCCGCTGCTTCGACGTACCAGCGCGAGCCGGTCCACCTGACGTCGCACCTGCCGCTCGTAGCTCGCGGCACGAGGGTGCCCGACGAGACGGGCGCTGCGCGACGGGTATCGGCTCACCAGCTGCGCATGGCACAGAGCCAGCTCCTCCAACGCGCTGTAGGAGCCGACGTCAGGCATCTCGTCCGCGAAGGTCGACAGGATCGCGCCCAGGACGACCTCCGGACCGGCGGCGAAGAGATGCAGCTTCGCGGCATCGTTCATCAGGATCCCCTCCTGCGCGTGCTCCCAGTCCACGAGCGCGATCCCGTCCGCGCTCCTCAGCACGTTGGACGCGACGAGGTCGCCATGGATGAAGGACCGGCGCAGGGTGCCCTCCCTGTCGATGAGCCGTTGCACCCATGCCACGACGTCCTCCGGCACCACCCCGCTGCGCGCGGTGAGCAGCCACCGCTCACGGAAGGCCTCGCCCCAGTGCTCCGCCAACCCCACCCGCGAGATGCCGTATCCGCGGTGTACGGCAGCAAGACCGTCGAGGATCTGGGGCACGGCCGCGGCCAACGTGCGCTCGTCCCCGATCGGCTGACCGGACATCCAGCCCTCCACCAGGTAGGGGGTGCCGTCGTCGAGGACCCCGTGGTCCAGCAGAGGTGCGATCAGCCTGGAGGCATGGCGTCCGACGACCTCGTGCGCGCGCACCACCCGACTCACGCCGCTGCCGCTGCTGGCGACCGAGGGCTGCGCGGTGAGCGTCATGCGCGCATCGGCGTAGGCGGCCCGAAGCTTGGGCCTGCGCTGGAGGTCGAACTTGCCCAGCACGACGAGGTCGGCCCGGACGTTCGCGGTCAGCTGCACGACGTCCAGCCCCTCCGGATCCCAGCTGCTGCGCTGACCGCGATCGGGGATGAGATGCACGATGTGCGGCTGCACCAGCGGCCGCCTGACGACCCGGCCGCGCGCCAGGAAGTCCGTCGGCCGTAGCTGAGGGGTCAGCACCGGGGACCGCTGCTCCGCGTCGGCGACCATCGCGAGCGCCTCCCTCAACCGGTCGGCGCCGTCGCAGTCGCCGGGAGCGGCGCTCTCAGCAGGCCGCGGACGCCCCCGAAGGCCCCGGACCCGGCGCAGCACGGCGCCCAGCAGGGGCCCGTGCCTGGTCAAGAGGTTCGTCCGCCCGGTGCCACCGGCGCCACGGTACCGCCGGTCGAGGGGTGCTGCCGACCGGTAAGACAGTCGATGAGGGTCGGAAGGTGCCACCCCTGCGCCTTCCACACCAACCTTTCAGCCTGCGAACGCGCGGCCCACCGCGGGGGTCTCCCGTGCAGGGTGCGCACCAGGGCCCCTGCGGCCTCCAGGTCACGGGGACGCTCGCCCTCTCCTGGTGGCACGGCCGCGACGAGCACCTCACCGGCGGTCAAGGCCGGGAGAGGCTGTGCAGGAACGGCGTAGACGTCGGGCTCGAGCAGGATGAGGGTCTCGGCCTCCACCTCGTCGTGGTCGGTCAGCAGGTCCACCTGCCCTGCGGAGGCAGCGTCCAGCAACGCCCCGCTCCAGTCGGGGGAGGACGGGGCCGCGCGCGTGAGGTCCTCACGCGCGAGGACCGCCCACCGCGACCTCCCGCCTGGGTGCTCCTGGTCCTGACCACCGAGGATCAGCTCGACCAGATGCGGGTCGACCCCAGCGGGGAAGGGATCGGCCTGGTCGACCACGACGACCGCACGGTAGGTCCGCGCCACGGCATGGTCCTCGGCCGGCAGACCTCGCACGAAGCTGCGGGGGACGGGGAAGGGGCGCTGGCTCGAGCGGCGCAGAGCAAGGTCGTCCGGCGTGGACGCATCCCCAGCAACCAGTTTCGCGTGCCAGTGTCGGAAGGCGCTGCGGAACAGGACCCGGTCCGGGCTGTGCCTTCCCAGGGCGAAGTCCGCCCGCGACAGCGACCCGCTGGCCAGACGGGTGATGGCGAGGGGCCGCGTGACACCGACCACCTCCCCGATCAGACCGAGCCGCTCCTGCAGCTCGGAGTCGGCACCCTTGCGGACGGCGTCGAAACCACCGACGCGCTCCAAGACGTCCCGACGCACGAGCAGCGAGCTGGCGTTCATGCGCTCGGGACGGTAGCCGAACCACTGGCGGGTCAGGTCCGGACGCGCCCGGATGGCGGTGCTGCGGCTCGCCGGCGCCTGCGGGGCGCCCTCCAGGGCGTCGACCTGCACGGCAACCCGCTCCGGGTGGGACCAGTCGTCCGCGTCCTGCGTCGTGACGAACCTTCCCGTGGCGACCTCCAGAGCCGCGTTGCGAGCGAGGTAGGAGCCCCCGTTGACCTCCTGCCGCAGCAACGTGACGCGCGGGTCGAGCGCCTCCACCTCCTCGAAGAGCGGCCGGTACGCCGGTCCCGAGGCGTCGTCGACCACGATGATCTCGAGGTTCGCCCAGGTCTGCGCCACGATCGACCGCACGGAGGTGGCCAGGCCGCGGTCAGGACGGAAGCACGGCACGACCACGGTGACCCTGGGTCCGTCGACGGTCCTCGATGGAGTCAGGTGGAGGCCGTCGAAGGGCCGTGGCGCCGTGGGGTCGACATGCGGTGCCTGCAGGTCACGCGCCACGAAGCGCGACCCCAGGAGCTGCTCCCACCGCTCGTGCGACGTGGTCAGGCCAGCCGTCGGCGTCAGGGGGTTGGCGAGATCGGCTCGAAGGCCGGCGAGGACGTCCTCGGTCAGGCCGTCCAGCTCCTCCAGACCTCGGCGGACCAGGTCGTGACGACCGAGGATGAACGCCGCCTGGAGGTAATGACGCCGCTCGACCCGCCGCAGAGCGGCCGGTCCCCGCGTGGTCACCACCTGTCGGTAGAGCTCGACCGCTGCGGTCTGCTCCCTCTCGTCGCGGGCCGCCCCGAACCAGGCGGTGGCGAGCGCTACCGCGAACGGAAGCGTGCTTCGAGGCTCTGTCGACCGGGCGGGCAGGGACTCTCCGGCGCACAGCCGGGCGGCGTGGGAGCGGGCCGGACTCCCGAGGAGCGCGTGGCGCGCGAGGCCGTCGAAGGACGCGTCGTGCCGGCCACGCAACGCCGCTGCCAGCAGTCGGTCCTGGAGCTGGACGGCGGCCATCGGCGTCATGCCCCCTGGCCGCGACGGCGGACCGCACGGCGGGACTTCTCGCGGGTCATGCGTCTCATTCTGCCCTGGCGTTCTGGGCCGGGCGGGCACCGACCGTAGGCTGTGCCGCGTGAGCACGCACATCGCAGCCGTCCCGGGCCAGATCGCCCCCCGCGTCCTTCTCCCCGGCGACCCGCTGCGGGCCCGGTGGATCGCCGAGACCTTCCTCGAGGACGCCGAGTGCTACTCGCAGGTGCGCGGGATGCTCGGCTACA
>JASKZT010000082.1 GCA_030145965.1 Ornithinimicrobium sp. | reverse complement strand
ATCCTCTTCTCCCCGGAGTTCCTGCGCGAGGGCCGGGCCCTGCACGACAACCTCCACCCCTCGCGCGTCATCGTCGGCGACACCGGCGAGCACGGTCGCATGTTCGCCGACCTCCTCCTGCAGGGCGCGGTCGACCAGGACGTGCCGGTCCTGCTCACCGGGCCCACCGAGGCCGAGGCCATCAAGCTCTTCGCCAACACCTACCTGGCCATGCGCGTGGCCTACTTCAACGAACTCGACACCTACGCCGCGACCCGTGGCCTGGACACCCGCCAGATCATCGAGGGCGTCGGCCTGGACCCCCGCATCGGCACCCACTACAACAACCCCTCCTTCGGCTACGGCGGCTACTGCCTGCCCAAGGACACGCGTCAGCTGCTGGCCAACTACGGCGACGTCCCCCAGACGCTCATCACCGCCATCGTCGACGCCAACACCACCCGGATGGACTTCATCGCCGCGGACATCGCCGAGCGCCACCCGCACCGCGTGGGGATCTACCGCCTCATCATGAAGGCCGGCTCGGACAACTTCCGTGCCTCCTCCATCCAGGGCGTCATGTCCCGCCTCCAGGCCCGGGGCATCGAGATCGTCATCTACGAGCCCACGCTGACCGAGGCCACCTTCCAGGGAGCCAGCGTCATCACCGACCTGGAGGAGTTCACCGGCCGGGCCGACGTCATCATCGCCAACCGCCTCGACGACACCGCCCGCACCTTCGGGCCCAAGCTGTACACCCGCGACCTCTACGCCCGCGACTGACCGTCCCGACGGCCGCGTCAGCACGCCGCACCCGGCCGACCGGTTGCGACAGGTGACGGCCCTCCCCGAGGATGAGCAACGCCGCGCGTCGACGAACGACTCGAGGACATGACGCCACCGCGCCCGACAAGAGGAGCACCCGGATGCTGGACCGTCTGACGGCCCGCGAGCGCCTCCTCACCGCCGGCATCATGCTCGCCGGCCTGGCCGCCGTCGTGCTTGCCCTGCTGGGGCGGGAGAGCGGCGGCCTTGCCTCTCTGGCGGTGACGGCCCTGCTCATCGGCCTCACCGTGGTGGACTCGCGTGCCCGCGGTCGACGTCTGGGCCTTCAGCTGCAGGCTCGCACGCAGGTGCTGGAGTCCAGGTTCGGCGACCTGTCGACCGCCGTGCAGACCCTCGGGCAAGAGGCACGTCGTCCGCGCGAGGATGTGCAGCAGGTCCGCGCCGAGGTCGCGGAGGTCCGCGCTGAGGCGGCGGAGGTCCGCGCCGAGGTCGCGGAGGTCCAGACCGCGGTCCTGGCCCGCCTCGAGGAGCTGAGCCAGCAGACGCGCAACGCCTGGCAGCCTGGGGACAGGCGTTGGGACCGCCTGACGACGCGGTTGGCGCGCGATCGGGTCGAGCTGCAGCGCCAGCTCCTGGCGATGGCGCAGCTTCTGCGCGACCTCGACGTCGACACGCCCCTCCCGGGGACGGGTGGCTGGGCCGCGGAGGCGTCGACGCTGGTCCGGCTCCGGGAGGTCATCCAGCAGAGGCGTCCCCGGCTGGTCGTGGAGTGCGGTAGCGGGGCATCCACCGTGTGGCTCGGGCACATGCTGCGCCGCACCGGGGGCCGCCTCGTCTCGCTCGAGCACGACCTCGACTTCGCCCAGCAGACGCGCCAGCAGGTAGCGATGCACGGCCTCGACGACATCGTCGAGGTCCGCGACGCGCCCCTCCGCGACCTGGATCTGGGCGGGCAGACGCTCACCTGGTACGACACCGCGGCGGTCGCCGACCTCGACGGCGTCGATCTGCTCTTCGTCGACGGCCCGCCGCAGAAGGTGCACAAGGCTGTGCGCTACCCCGCACTGCCGGTCCTGCGCACCCGGTTGGGCCCCGGTGCGGTCATCGTGCTCGACGACGGACATCGCCCTGGGGAGCAGGCGGTGCTGGCGCGGTGGCTGGCGGAGCAGCCTGCCCTGCGCGTGGTCGACGACTCCCTCGACCGAGCGGTGACGCTCGTGCTGGCCGACGCACCGGCGGAGGGTCCGGCGACGGACCTCGGCTGACAGACCGTACGCGGGCGGAGGCTGTACCCTCTCGCGAGGCACACCGACGGAGCGCGCCCCCGCGTGGCCGTGGCCCGCCCGGGGAGCGGCCCACACGACGAGGAGACCGCGCACCGTGTCCACGACGGATCACCCGCAGCACCGCCCATGACCGCCACCCTCGGCACGACCGCCCGACCGCCGGAGGCACCGGCGGCCCTGCCGACGCTGCGTGGCGACATCGAGGGCCTGCGGGCCATCGCCGTGCTCATGGTCCTGCTCTACCACGCGGGCGTCCCCGGTCTCGGCGGCGGCTTCGCCGGTGTCGACGTCTTCTTCGTCATCTCCGGCTACCTCATCACCGGGCAGCTGGTGAAGGAGGCCCGGCGCGACCGGCGGATCTCCTTGCCGCGCTTCTACGCCCGACGTGCCCGCCGGCTGCTGCCCGCCGCCTCCCTCGTCCTCGCGGTGACCGGCGTCGCCGGCTGGTGGCTCCTGCCGCGCAGCCGGCACGCCGAGCTCGGCGCCGACGTGGTGGGCGCCACGACCTACGTCGTGAACTGGCTGCTCGCGCGGCGCGAGGTCGACTACCTCGCCGAGGACTCCGCGCCCTCCCTCGTGCAGCACTACTGGTCGCTGTCGGTCGAGGAGCAGTTCTACGTCCTCTGGCCGCTGCTCATCATCCTCGTGCTGTGGCTCTCGCGGCGCTCCGGCCTGCGGCTGGAGGTGGGGCTGACGGCCGCGCTCGGGCTCGTCGTCGCCGGGTCCCTGCTGTGGTCGGTCCTGCAGACGGCCTCCTCCCCCGGCACCGCCTACTTCGTCACCACCACGCGGCTGTGGGAGCTGGGGATCGGCGGCCTGCTCGTGCTCGCGGCCCCGCTGCTCACCCGTCTCTCGGCACCGCTGGCCGGCCTGCTCGCCTGGGTCGGGCTGGGCCTCGTCGGCGCGACCGTCCTGCTCGTCGACACCGGCACGCCGTGGCCCGGCAGCGCGGCCCAGCTGCCCACCCTGGGCACGGCCGCCGTCATCGCCGCC
>JASKZT010000031.1 GCA_030145965.1 Ornithinimicrobium sp. | reverse complement strand
GTGAGGGCCATGAGCAGCGGGTTGCCGAACCGTCCGCGGATCCGCTCGGAGAGCTGCAGGACGTTCTGGGAGCGCTGCGACTTCTTGTTCTTGATGTAGTGGGCCTCGTCCACCACCATCCCGCGCAGACCCAGGTCGCCGAGCCACCCCACGTGCCGGTCGAGCACCTCGTAGTTGACGATCATGATGTCCGCGAAACCGTCGATGGTCCCTCCGTCGCCGTGCACCACCGTGGCAGGGTGGTTCGGCGTCCACAACGTGGCCTCGCGCGCCCAGTTCATCTTCACGACGTTGGGCACGACGACGAGCAGCGGGTAGGCGTTCGCCGCCTCCGCGGCGAGCAGGGCCTGCGCCGTCTTGCCCAGGCCGGGCTCGTCGGCGAGCAGGAACGTGCGGTGCCCCGCGGCCGCGGCGGCGACCAGCCTCCCCTGGTGCGGCATGAGGTCCGGCCCACCGGTCCTGTGCGTGGTGAGCGGCTGCGGCAGGTCCATGCACGACATCGAGCCGCCCGCCTCGAAGGACCGCAGCAGCGGCTCGATCAGCTCCCAGCCGGCGAGGCGCCGGGGCTTGGTCGTACGGCGGGCGACGGCTGAGTAGTCCGGCGGCAGGAAGGGGTTGGCGAGCTGACGGGACACCACCGACTGAGGCACCACCTGACGCTGCTCGGCAGCCGTGGGCCCGACCGGCTGGGGGCTGGCAGCGGGCTCCTCCGGCGGCACCTCGACACCGGCGGCCTCGAGGAGCTCACGGCGCAGGGACCGCGCCCGGTCGGAGACCGCGGCGTCGTCGGCGAGCAGCGTGAGCAGCGAGGTGTCGCGGGCCGCCGTCGTCGCGAGGATCGTGGCGATGCCGTCCAGGCGCTTCAGCTCCGTCGCGCGGCGGGGACCGGCGGCCGCCTCGTCCGCCTTCATCCGGGCGCGCTCCTCGCGCATGAGCAGCCCGACCACCTGGAACTTGGTCCGGACGGAGGGCGATACCCGACCCTGCTGCACGGCGGACTCGACCTCGCGGACCACCTTGGCGAGCACGGGGATGACACCCTCGTTGTCGCGGCGGGGTCGGCGCTGCGTGCGCGTGCGTGCGCCCTGCTGGCGCTGGGCTCCTCGAGCCAAGAACTCCTCCTCGGAGCGAACGGTCATTCCCCGGCGGGTCTGACGGGGTGCACACCGAGCTCGCGACCGGCGATGCATGCCCGAGCAGCCTCAGCAGAAGACGTCCCCGGGGGCGCACCCTGGTCCAGCGGATCCTGTGAGATCTACGCGTGGGACGTGTCCTGCCGCGATGGCCCACCCAGCCTACCGCGTGATCCGGGTGCGTCCGCCCTCAGGCGACGTGACCGTCCCGTAGGGGTCTGGCCGAGGGCGGGGTCCCCACGCGTGACCGTGAGGGCTGCCTACCGTGAGGGCCGGAGCGATCGGTGCGACGATGACGCAGGGCAGCCGGTGCCCCTCGTTCTCGCGGTGAGAGGGACCACGCCATGGCCATCGCTACAGCCCTCGGCGGAAGAACCCTCTGCTCGTGAGTGCGGACGCGGTCTTCCTCCTCGGCGGCCTGACGCTCCTCGTCGCCGTGCTGCTGCCCAACGTCCTGGAACGCGCGTGGCTCTCGGCGCCGGTGATCCTGATCGCGCTGGGGTGCCTCATCGGTCTCCTCCCCCTTCCCCAGGGCTTCGTCCTGGACCCGGTGGACCAGCGAGACGCCATCGAGCACGTCACGGAGTTCACGGTGCTCCTGGCGCTGATGGGGGCCGGGCTCGCCCTGGACAGGCCTCTGTCCCTGCGGCGACCGACCGGCTGGCCGACGTGGGCCTCGACGTGGAAGCTCCTCGGCATCGCCATGCCCTTGACGATCCTCGGTGTCTTCCTCGTGGGCTGGTGGGGCTTCGGCCTGGCCGCGGCGCCGGCCCTGCTGCTGGCCGCGGCCCTGTCACCGACCGACCCCGTCCTGGCCGCCGACGTCCAGGTGCGAGGGCCGGCGACGTCGTCCGGGGGCGGCGCCGGAGCGGCGAGCGGCGAGCCGGACGAGGACGCGGAGGTCAGCGAGAAGGACGAGGTGCGTTTCGCCCTGACCTCGGAGGCCGGCCTCAACGACGGCCTCGCCTTCCCCTTCGTCTACGCCGCGATCTTCCTGGCGTCCTCGGGCGCGCTGGCCGAGTGGGGGCTGCGCTGGGTCGCCTGGGAGCTGGTGGGCAAGGTCGTCATCGGCGTGCTCGTCGGCGTCCTCGTGGGAGCGGTGCTCGCCCAGGTGGTCTTCCGGACGACCTCGTTGGCCGAGAAGGGCGAGGCGCTGCTGGCACTGGCGGGGATGCTGACCGCCTACGGTGCGGCCGAGGTCGCCCAGGGCTACGGCTTCCTGGCCGTGTTCGCAGCCGGTATGACGATCCGGGCCGCCGCCCGGACGCACGAGTTCCACGAGCACATGCACGGGGTCATCGAGCGCCTGGAGCGGCTGATGACCCTCGTCGTGCTCCTCTTCGTGGGGATCGGCCTGACCGACGGTGCGCTGGCGTTCCTGGACTGGCGCGGTGTCGTCCTGGCCCTGGCGCTCGTGCTGGTCATCCGGCCCGCCAGCGGCTGGATCGCGCTGAGCGTCGGTCGCTGGAGGCTGCACGACGAGGCCCACCGGCCGATCGCCCGGAGGGAACGCGCGATCACCTCGTTCTTCGGGATACGGGGGGTCGGCACCCTGTACTACCTGTCCTACGGCCTGGGCGAGACCCCCATGGACGGCGAGCGGTGGCTGTGGGCCACGGCGCTGTTCACCATCGTCGTGTCGGTCATCGTCCACGGAGTGGCAGCCACGCCGGTGATGCGGCGGCTCGAGACCGCCCGCGAACGCCTCAGCCCCACCTGAGCCGGCCCGCCCGCGCGCGGTGGCCGTGCTGGCCCCGGTGGGATGGACCTTGGTGGCGCTGATCGTCTTCGTGGGGAACTTCGCGACCCTGCTCGACCTGCCCGACCGGGTTCAGGACCTCTCACCGCTCAGCCACCTGGCGCAGATGCCCGTGGAGGACTTCGCCCCGCTCCCCGCCGCGATGCTGGCCGCGGCTGGCGTCACCGGGCTGGCGCTCGGGCTCGTGGGCCTGCGCCGCCGCGAGGTCGGCGTGCGCTGACGGAGGGGCTCGGTCCTCCTCCCCGCCCTCGCCAGGCACCTCGGGACCTGACCTAGCCGCTGCGGCTGCTCAGCACCTCAGATGCAGCGACCTTGAGCAGCCCGTCCTCGTCGACCAGACGGTAGGCGGTGCGCTCGACCGCGACACCCCCGTCCACGAAGGAGTACGTCAGGGTGGCCACGACACCGTCGGGAGGTGTGGCCTGCACGTCGCTCACGGCGACCGCCGCGACGTTGTCCCAGAAGCTGTCGTAGGAGGCGAACCCGCCTGCGTGGTTGGTCTGGTAGTCGGCCGTCATCCGCCCCCATCCCTCGCCCGTGCCGTCGGGCATCAGGGCGTAGTAGTCCGTGATGGCCGAGGCCAGCTGGGTCGCCCTGTCGGCGGATGCAGGCTCCGGGGAAGGCTCCGGCTGGGGTGACGGCTCCGGCTCGGGCGACGGCTCCGGCTCCGGCTCGGGCGCCGGCTGCTGCGGCTGCGGCTGCGGCGACGGCTCCGGCTGAGGCTCGGGCGACGGCTCGGGCGACGGCTGAGGTGCTGGTACGGGCACCGGAGCGGGTGTCGACTCGGGTTCGACGGGTCCAGCGG
>JASKZT010000019.1 GCA_030145965.1 Ornithinimicrobium sp. | reverse complement strand
TGCGGCCCGGGCACGCCGCGGCCGGCGGCCGGACGCCTCGTCGTCGTCGGGCCCGGCCCGTGCGCGTCGGCGACGGTGGTCGGCATCCGGTCACGATATGCAGGCGTGGGGCTTGCGTTGCCGGTCATTCCTGACAACGATTCGCCCATGCGTCGTCAACTGTCGCCCGTGCCCGCCCCCGCCCCCGCCGGGATGACCATGGCCGAGGTGCTCGACCTGCCGGTCATGGAGGGGGCGACCGTCCTCGCCGGGGCCGACGGCCTGGACGGGTGGATCAGCAGCGTCAACGTCATGGAGGTGCCGGACGTCCTGCCCTGGGTCCGGCCGCACGAGCTGCTGCTCACGACCGGCTACCCCCTGCGCTCGCACGACGAGGGAGCGCTGACCTCCTGGGTCGGCGACCTCGCCCGCCACGGGGTGCGCGGGGTGGCCATCAAGCTGTCGCGCTACGTCGGCCGGCTGCCCGCCACGGCGCTCGCCGAGGCCGACCGCCTGGGCCTGCCCGTCGTGGGCCTGCCGGGCGACCTCAGCTTCGACGACGTCATCCACCAGGTGCTCACGGTCGTCATCAACCGGCGCGCCGACACCCTGGCCCGGGCCGAGCAGGTGCTGCAGGACCTCGTCGGCGTCGTCATCGCCGGCGGCGACCTGGACCAGGTGTGCCAGGGGGTGGTGCGGCACCTCGCGCGGGCGGCGCTGGTGACGACCATGGACGGCCGGGTGCTCGCCCACGCCGGAGAGGTGCCCGAGCGGCTGGCCACCCTGCCGGGCTTCGACCCCACCGGCCGCTTCCTCGTCGAGAGCGAGGCCCCCGGCGTCTCCTCCCGGACCGGGGACGTGCACCGGCTCGTCGCGCGCATCCCCGGCGGGCCCGCGGGCGGGGGCACCGACCTCGGCCGGCTCGTGCTGCTGCGCGAGGACACCTTCACCGCCGAGGACTACCACGTCGTCGGCCAGGCGACGACCGCGGCGGCGCTGGCGATCACCAAGGAGCAGGCGGTCGCCGCCGTCGAGGGCAAGTACCGCGGCGACTTCCTCCGCGACGCGCTCCTGGGCCGGGCCGGGGACGCCGAGCGGGTGGCGGCGCACGCGGGCGACCTGGGGTGGGACCTGCGGCGCCCCCTCGCGGTCGTCGTGGCCGAGGCCGACGAGCCGCCCGAGGAGGACCCGGTGGCGCGCACCCTGCCCGAGCGCTTCCGGGCGGCCTGGGAGCGGGTCGCGGGCGGCGAGGACCACTCCACCGCGGTGGCCGGCTTCAGCCAGGAGGTGGTCGTCCTGCTCGGCGTCCCCGCCGAGCTCGACCCCGCCGGGGTCACCGACCGGGTGACGCAGATGGCGGCCCAGGTGCACGGGCGCGGGGGCGGGGGACGGCGCACCTTCGCGACCGGCATCTCGCGCACGATCACCGACCTCGGCCACCTGCCCCGCGCCTACGCCGAGGCCCGCAAGGCGGTGCAGGTCGGCCGCCGGCTGCACGGCGAGCGCGCGATCACCCACTTCGACGCGCTCGGCGTCTTCCGCCTCCTCTCCCAGGTCGAGGACCGGGAGGAGCTGGCCAGCTTCGTCGCCGAGACCCTGGGGCCGCTGGCCACCGACGCCTCGGAGGAGGCCGAGGACCTGCGCACGACGCTGACCGCCCTGCTCGACAACAACCTCAACGTCGCCTCCACCGCGCGTGCGCTGCACTTCCACTACAACTCCCTGCGCTACCGGATCGGCAAGCTCGAGCGCATGCTCGGGCCCTTCACCACCGACCCGCGGCTGCGGTTCGCGATCATGCTGGCCCTCCAGGCCCGCCAGCTGGACCACCCGTAGGGGCCGCGCCGGGGTGCGGGAGCGCAGCGCCCCACGGCGGGGCGAACGCCCTACGCTGGGCACAACCTGCCCGACAGGAGGGCAGGTGCCTGTCACAGTGTGCCGGTACCCCGCTCGCCCGCCGCGCCATAGTGTCGTGCGTCACGAGGCGTGCTCCGCCGTGAGCGGCGGGGCCCGTGACCGCCTCACGGACAAAGGAGTGTGTGAAGTGGCGGCATTTGGTTGGAAGCTCCACGGGGACGGCAGGACGCTGCGCCCCGGCGACGTGGTCGCCCCCGACGAACGGCTCAGCTGGGGCAGGACCGCCGGTCTCGGCGCCCAGCACGTGGTGGCGATGTTCGGCGCCACCTTCGTCTTCCCGCTCATCATGGGGCTGAACCCCCAGCTGGCGATCATGATGAGCGGCATCGCGACGATCGCGTTCCTGCTCATCGTCCAGGGCAAGGTCCCCTCCTACCTGGGCACCTCCGCGGCCTTCGTCGGCGGCGTCGCCGCGGTCGTCGCGCAGGGAGGCACCCCGCAGCAGGTCACGGGCGCGATCCTCGTGGCCGGCATCGTGCTGACCCTCACCGGCATCTTCATCCACTTCGTCGGGGCGGCCACCCTCACCAAGGTGCTGCCCCCGGTGGTCACCGGTGCCGTGGTCATGCTCATCGGCTTCAACCTCGCGCCCGTCGTGGCCAACATCTACTGGCCCCAGGACCAGTGGATCGCGCTCGCCACGATGACCGTGACGATCCTGCTGGCCACGATCCTGCCGGGCTTCTGGGGCCGCGTCTCGGTGCTCCTGGGCCTCGTCTTCGGGTACGTCGTCTCGTGGCTGGCCGACATCCTCACCGGCCCGATCACCGCCTTCAACGCCGGCACCGGCGAGGTCGACACGCACAACCGGGTCAACTGGGAGGGCGTCATGTCCGCCCCGTGGTTCGGCCTGCCGCCGGCCACCGACACCGCGGCGGGGGTCGTGGGCTGGCACCTGCCCGACATCGAGCTGACCTTCGTGCTCCTCATGCTCCCGGCCGTCGTCGCGCTGGTCGCCGAGAACGTCGGCCACGTCAAGGCGGTCGCCGAGATGACCGGCCACGACCTCGACCCCGTGATGGGCCGGGCGGTCGCCGCCGACGGCATCGGCACCATGCTGGCCACCTCCGTCGGTGGCTCCCCGACGACCACCTACGCCGAGAACATCGGCGTCATGGCCTCGACCCGGGTCTACTCCACCGCCGCCTACTACGTCGCCGCCCTGGTGGCGCTCCTCTTCGGCCTCTCCCCCAAGTTCGGCGCGCTCATCTCCGCGGTGCCCGGCGGCGTGCTCGGCGGCATCACCGTGGTCCTCTACGGCATGATCGGCCTGCTGGGCGCCAAGATCTGGGTGGAGAACCGGGTCGACTTCTCCCGGCCGATCAACCTGGTCCCGGTCGCGGCCGGCATCATCATCGCCATCGGGGACACCTCGCTGAGCATCGGTGACAACTTCTCCCTCGCCGGCATCGCCTTCGGCACCATCGTGACCATCGTGGCCTACCACCTGGTCCGCGTGCTCATGCCCACCTCGATGCGCGACGAGCAGCTCGGCACCGCGACCATCGCCGACCCGCCCGGCGGGCAGAACCTGGAGCACCTCGGGCTGGCCGACGACTACGGGCTCTACGG
>JASKZT010000219.1 GCA_030145965.1 Ornithinimicrobium sp. | reverse complement strand
GCTGAGTACTTCAGCTTCCTGGCCACCTTGATCTGCTTTGCCTTGGCCCGGCCGCGCCCCATGGCGTGACCCCCTTGTGTCGTCTGCCGGAGCGGCATCGCTGACTGACGAGTCAGGTTGCGGAGCCGGCCCGGGGATTGTGAGCATTCGTGGTGCCTAGGCTACATGAGAGCGGACGCGCTCCCCGCATCGGCCCGGGCGGCTCAGGGCCGGCCGCGGGACCAGGTGCGGGCCAGCAGGGCCACCACGCCACCGGCCCCCAGGACCACGAGGATCCACGCCCACGCGGGCAGCCCGCCGGACGGCTCGGCCCCCTCGGCGTCGGCCGTCACGTCGGCCCCGTCAGGGTTCGCGTCGGCCGTGGCGTCGGCCTCGTCGGGGGTCGCCGAGGCGTCCTCGGCCGGGTCGTCGGTCGGCGTCGCGGCGGCGTCTCCGCCCGTCTCTCCGGCAGGCTCCTCGCCCTCCTCGACGGTGAAGCCGAGCTCTCCCGCGATCGGGTGGCCGTCCTCGCTCGTGACCCGCCAGACGACCGCGTAGTCGCCGGGGACGAGGTCGTCGAGCAGGTCCTGGGTGACCTCGACCCCGTCGACCTCGGGCTGGCCCTCGGCGACCGGCCGTCCGTCGGGGTCGGTGACCGCGACCTGGGCCCCCAGCTGCCCGATGCGGCCGGAGAAGGTCAGGACGATCTCGTCCGGGGCCTCCAGCGTCGTCCCGTCCTCCGGGTCGCTGCCGATGAGCTCGTCGTGGGCGAGCGCCGGGGCGGCCCCGCCCACGAGCAGGGCGGTGAGGAGCAGGGCCACGGACGAGCGGCGCAGACGGGTCATGGCGCCAGTCTAGGAAGCGCCTACGCTGCGGTGGGTGGAGACCTCGACCTACCGCACGGTGTCCGGCCCCGTGGTGGCGCGCGTCGAGGACCGCCGGTCGGTCTTCGAGTGCTGGCTGCGGCGGGCCGAGGACGAGGCCGCGGCGCGGGCGGTGGTCGAGGAGGCGCGGACCACGCACTGGGGCGCGGGGCACCACTGCTCGGCGTTCGTGCTCGGGCCCGACGGCGCCACCGTGCGCAGCAACGACGACGGCGAGCCCGCCGGCACCGCGGGCACGCCCATGCTCGAGGTGCTGACCCACGCCGGGCTCAGCGACGTCGTCGCCGTCGTCACCCGGTGGTTCGGCGGCACGCTGCTCGGCACCGGCGGTCTCGTGCGCGCCTACTCCGACGCCGTGCGGGAGGCGGTCGCGGCGTCGCGTCCGCTGACCCGCCGTCTCGTCACCGAGGTCGACGTGCGGGTCGGCCCCGACCTGGCCGGGCGCCTCGAGCACGACCTGCGGGCCCGCGGGGTGGCCGTGCCGCACGTCGTCTGGGCCGAGCGCGTCACCCTCCGGGTGCAGGTGCCGGTCGAGGAGGCCGCCGGGCTGCCCGGGCTGCTCGCCGGGCTCACCGCCGGAGGGGCGCAGGTCGTCCCCGGCAGCGAGGGCCGGGCCTGGCTCGACGTCCAGGACGCGGTCGGGGGCTGACGGTACGCTCTGCGCCATGCCACGCCCCGGGACCCCGTACGACTCCACCGTCCCCTTCGTCCCCGTGGTGCTCGGGGGCGAGCTGGCCTCCTACACCCTCGCCCGGGCCTTCCACGCCGAGCTCGGCGTGCGCACCACCGTCGTCAGCCGCGGCGTGCCCTCGGCCGTGCGCGGCTCGGCGATCGTGGACAACGTGCGCTGCCCCGGCATGGACGACGACGAGCAGCTCCTGGCGTGCCTGGCCGACGTCGCCGACCGCCACCCGGGCCACCGGGTCCTGCTCCTGGGCACGGTCGACATGTGGGTCGCCCGGATCGCCGGTCTGCGCGACCGGCTCGACGGGCGCGTCGTCGTCCCCTACCCGCCGCTGCCCCTCATCGAGCGCCTCTCGGACAAGGAGGCCTTCGCCGCGCTGTGCCGAGAGGTCGGCGTCGCCCACCCGGTGACCCGGTCGGTGCCGGCGGACGCCGACGAGGCCGACCTGGCCGCCCTGCTCGACGGCCTGCGGTGGCCGCTCGTGGTCAAGGCCGGCGACCCCTCCTTCGGGTCGCTCGTCTACCCCGGCAAGCAGAAGGTCGCCTACTGCGAGGACCGTGCCGCCCTCGTCGGGCTGCGCCGCACGATGGCCGGCGCGGGGTATGCCGGCGGGCTCGTCGTGCAGGAGCGCATCCCCGGCGGGGACGAGCAGATGCGGGTCCTGACGACCTACTCCGACCTCACCGGGACCGTGCGCTGGGGCCGCGTCGGCCACGTGCTCCTCGAGGATCACGACCCGGCGATGATCGGCAACCCGCTGGCGGTCATGCACGGCGCCTCGTTCACCGCGGTGGAGGAGGCCTCCCGGCTGCTCGACGGCGTGGGCTGGACCGGCCACGCCAACTTCGACATCAAGGTCGACCCGCGCGACGGCACCGAGTACTTCTTCGAGCTCAACCCGCGTCTGGGCCGCTCGCACGCCTACCTCTCCGCCGCGGGGCACCCGGTCGTCACCCCCCTGGTGCGCGAGCACGTCGAGGGGCGCGACCCCTACGACGGCGTCGACGTCGGGCCCGAGACCGACGACTGGCTGTACTCGATCGTCCCCGTGCCGCTCCTGCGCCGCTACGTCACCGACCCGGCGACCAGGACCCGGCTCGCCGGCGTCCGCCGCTCCGGGCGGGTGGTCCGGCCCCTGCGCTACGGGCCCGACGGCGGCCGCGAGCGCGCCCTCGCCCAGCTCAAGAACGACGTGCTCTACACGCGCGGCTTCGCCACCCACTACCGCCGCCCGGTGACCGCGTGAGCGGCCCCGACCGGCTGCTCCCCGCCACCTGGGACCGCCCGGTCCTCGGCGTCCTCGGGGGCATGGGACCGGCCGCCACGGTGGCCTTCCTCGACGCGCTCCGGCAGGCCACCCCGGCCGCCGGCGACCAGGACCACATCGACACGGTCGTCCTCTCCCACGCGAGCACCCCGGACCGCACCGCCCGGCTGGTCGACCCCGCCAGCCCCGACCCGGCCCCCTACCTGCTGGGGGACCTCGAGCTGCTCGCCCGACTGGGCGCCGCCCGCGCCGTCATCGCCTGCAACACCGCCCACGCCTTCCTCCCCGACGAGCTGCCGCTGCCCGTGCTCTCGCTCGTGCGGGTCGGTGCCGAGGCGGCGGTCGCGCGGGCCTCGCAGGCAGGCAGCGCCGCACCCCGGGTGCTGCTGCTGGCGACCGACGGCACCCGGCTCAGCGGCGTCTACCAGGAGGCGCTGGACGACCTGGGGGCGCAGACCCTGCTGCCCGACGGCGCGGGCCAGCGAGAGGTGATGTCGATGATCTACGACGGCGTCAAGGCCGGCGTGGACGTGCCCGCGGAGGACTTCCTCGACCTCGTGGCGCGCCTGCGCGCGGGCGCCGACGCGGTCCTCCTCGCCTGCACCGAGCTCTCCGTGCTGGGTGCGCAGGCCGGCCCGGCGCTGCCGCCCCACGTGGTCGACGCCCAGGCCGCGCTCGTCGAGCGGGTCGTCGCCGAGCTGGGGCCGGGGGCCACCGGCGCCTGAACGGCCGGCACCTCGGCCCCGGCGCCAGGCGCGCAGTCACGACCGTCGTGCCTGGTG
>JASKZT010000212.1 GCA_030145965.1 Ornithinimicrobium sp. | reverse complement strand
CGCCGAGGACCACGACCAGCAGCAGCAGGAAGACGCCGGCGAGGAAGGTGGACAGGCGCGTCCGCGCACCGGACTTCACGTTGATCATCGTCTGCCCGATCATGGCGCAGCCGCCCATCCCGCCGAAGACGCCGGTGACGACGTTCGCGACGCCCTGGCCCCACGACTCACGGGTCTTGTCCGAGTGCGTGTCGGTGAGGTCGTCGACGAGCTTGGCGGTCATGAGCGACTCGATGAGTCCGACCAGGGCGACGGCCAGGGCGTACGGCGCGATGAGCGTCAGCGTGTCGAGCGTGAACGGCACGGAGGGGATCCCGGGCAGCGGGAGGCTGGAGGGCAGCTCCCCCTCGTCGCCGACCGTCGGCACGGAGATCGCGGCGGTCACGGTCACGGCGGTGAGGACGACGATCGCGACCAGCGGCGACGGCACGGCGGACGTCAGCCGCGGCAGCCCGTAGACGATCACCAGGCCGGCGACGACGAGCGGGTGGACGAGCCAGGTCACGCCGAGCAGGTGCGGCAGCTGCGCCAGCAGGATGAGGATCGCCAGGCTGTTGACGAAGCCGACCATGACCGACCGCGGCAGGAAGCGCATGAGGCGGGCGACGCCGAGCCAGGCCAGGACGACCTGCAGCAGCCCGCCGAGGACGACGGCCGCGAGCAGGTGGTCGACGCCGTGCTCGCGGACCAGCGGTGCGACGACGAGGGCGATCGCGCCGGTGGCGGCCGAGATCATGGCGGGACGGCCGCCGGTGAAGGCGATCGTCACGGCCATGGTGAACGACGCGAACAGCCCGACCCGGGGGTCGACGCCGGCCAGGATCGAGAAGGAGATCGCCTCGGGGATGAGCGCGAGCGCCACGACGAGCGCGGCGAGGACCTCGGTCCGCAGGACGGTGGGGCTCTCGAGCCACGCGGGGCGGCGCCGGCGGGCGGGCGCAGGGGCGAGGGGGGTCACGGGGGCCGTTCTGCGAGGGCGCGCGACGGCGCGACGGGAGGCGTGCGCCCGGACGAGCGCGACCGGGCGCCTGCCCGAGGGGAGCGTCCGGCGGTGGTGCGCGCGAGCCTGTCGCGCGCTGACCCTACCGTCGCGGGAGGGTTGGGTCAGTGCCCCGGACGTGTGAGCGCGGTCACCGTGCCGGCACGCACGGTCAGTGCCGGGACGTGTCCGGCGTCGCGCGCGGCGCGGGCTGGGCCTCGCGCAGCGAGAGCTCGCGCACGAGCGACTCGGCGGAGTCGAGCTGCATGCGCAGGGTCTCGATGCGCTGCTCGCCGATGGAGCGGTAGAGGGCCAGCCGGCTGACGAGCTCCTCGCGCTCGGGCGTGCCCTCGGCGGCAGCGGCGAGGTCGTCGAGCAGGCCGAGCAGGTCGCGCATCTCCTCGAGCGAGAAGTCGAGCGGCTTCATGCGGCGGATGAGCAGCAGGCGCTCGACGTCGCTCTCGGTGTAGAGGCGGAAGCCGCCCTGCGAGCGGGCGGTCGGCGGGGCCAGCCCCACCTCCTCGTAGTAGCGGATGGTGCGCAGGCTGAGGGCGACCCGCTCGGCCACCTCGCCGATCTGCATGTGCGTGCCCGGCACGGTCACGGCTCCTCTCGGGACGGTCCGGCCGTGCAGCGTCCTGCCGGGCGATCGTCGTCCGCTGATGGTAGGCGGCGGGTAGCGCTCTGCGCGCGGCTCACCCGGAGCAGCGCGCCGCCGCCCGCGAGAGCAGGTGCGCCGGCTCGTGCACCAGGTAGAGGCTGAACGAGCGCACCCCGACCCGCTGGGCCCCCGGAGCGCTCAGCCACCGGCGCCCTGGGGGACGGCGATCGCTCGCGGGACCGGCGGGGCCGCGCGCCGGGCTGCTCGCCGGAGCAGCGCGGGCACGATCGCGCGGTGGAACGGCTTGACGACGGCGAAGTACGCCCGGCCCGTGGTGTTGTGCTGGTGCACGACGGTGGCGCACTGCAGGTCGTCGGCGACGATGCGCAGGACACCGCGGAAGTCGAGGTGCTTGTCGCCAGCGCCGACGACGAGCGTGTCGCCGCTGCGGGTGAGCACCGCGAACGGCGAGGTGCCGCTCAGGCCTCCCACCGTGTGCAGGTCGAGGAGCCGCGCCAGCCGGTTGCGTACCCTCATCAGGGCGGTGACCCACGCCGGGTTGCCAGCACCGAGGAGCGCTCGGTACCAGTCGACGACGTCCCGGCTCGAGCCCGCTGGCAGCCGCACGGCGAACGTGTCGGTGAAGTCGACGCGGGGGAGCCCGGCTGCCCCCAGGAGCTCGACAGGCGTCTCCACCAGGCGCACGTCAGCCCTGCCTCGTGCCGCCGGGAGTGCCGTGCGCAGCAGCCGCACCCACGGGGACCACCGCGAAGGCACCGCCGGACCCGTGCCGAGCGCCGCCTCGACGAGGTCGAACGCGTCCTCGACCAGGGCGTCGTGCAACCAGCGCACGGCCAGCGGCCAGAGCAGCACCATCGCGCCGTGCGCACGGCCCTCCAGCACGTGACGCAGGAGGCAGGTCCCGTCACCCAGGTCCACCACCTCCAGGGCGTGCGTGCCGTCGAGGCCGATCCTCCGGTCGAAGGCGAACTCCACCCGGCGCCCCGCTTCGTGCGCCGTCACCGTGTACCGGATCCCGGAGTGCCCGCCGCGGGAGCCGGGCTCGAGACCGCGGTCGAGCACCATCGGCGCCCAGGCCCCGCCCGGCCACAGCCGGTCGTGGTCGGAGGCGAGGGTCTCGAGCACCGCCCCCGACCGTTCCGCCGATGCTGCGACGTGCCGTTCGTGGACGTTGCGCACGACTCACCCCTGATCTCCGTACGCTGCCGTACGGCAGCGTACGTACGGTACCGTACGGACATGCCACCCCGTCAACGCCTGTCACGTGAGGCGTGGGCCGCGGCAGGGCTCCAGGCGCTCACCGCCCGGGGCGTCGCCGCGGTCGCCGTCGA
>JASKZT010000405.1 GCA_030145965.1 Ornithinimicrobium sp. | reverse complement strand
TTGCACCTGGGGAGAAGCGGTGGTCGTCTTCGGGAAGTGACCGGACGGGCCGGCAGCGAGAGGAGCTGGGTGGGATGAGCAGGACATGGATGCTGGTGGCGGCTGCCGGAGCGCTGACGGTGGCAGGGTGCGCCCAAGGGTCCGGCGGTGGCACGGCCGAGCCCCTCTCCTCCGACGACTTCGCCGCGACGGCCAGCTCGGAGGGCCCCCTCACGGTCATGGGCTTCGGTACCGCCGACGACGAGATCGCCCAGACCCGGCTGCAACGTGCCGAGGAGGCGCTGGAGGGCACGGAGGTCCGGCTCATCGAGGGCGAGCTGGACATGCAGCAGTTCCTCTCCTCGGTCGCCTCCGGTGACGTCCCGGGGATCATCAACGCCGACCGTGCCCAGATCGGCACGCTCGCCTCGCGCGGGGCGATCATCCCCCTGACCGACTGCCTCGCCGACCGCGGTGTCGACACCTCCGAGTTCGTGGAGTCGGCACTGGCGCAGGTGACCTTCGACGACGAGGTCTACGGCGTCCCGGAGTTCAACACCGTGCAGCTGACCATGGCCAACCAGGACCTCCTCGACGAGGCCGGCCTCAGCCTCGATGACGTCAACGGCTCGAGCTGGGAGGACCTCACGGCGGCCAACGAGGCGATGTTCACCGAGGAGGGTGGGAAGATCGGCGTCATCGGCTACGACAGCAAGCTGCCGGAGTTCCTGCCGCTGTGGGTGCACGCCAACGGGGGGAGCATGCTGTCCGAGGACGGCCGCACCGCCACCCTCGACTCTCCCGAGGTGGTCGAGGCGCTGGAGTGGGGGGTCGGCATCTACGAGGCCCAGGGTGGCTTCGGCGACGTCAAGGCCGCCCGCGAGATCCCCGACTTCTTCGGCGACACCAACCAGTTCGCCACCGACGTGCTCGGCGCCATGCCGATGGAGCAGTGGTACGTCAACGTCCTCAACGAGGTCTCCCCCGACGCCCCCCTGGCCTTCGACACGGTGCGCAGCCGCGAGGGCGACCCGATCGCCTTCGCCAACGGTGCGGCGTGGGCCATCCCCGCCGGCAGCGACAACCCGGCGGCGGCCTGCACCTTCGCCACGACGATGGTGGCGGCGGAGAGCTGGATGGCGGCCGCCGAGGCGCGGGTGCAGGCACGCGAGGAGGCTGGCCTGCAGTTCACCGGCCTGCTCACCGGCAACCAGGCCGCCGACCAGCAGATCCAGGACGAGCTCGTCGAGCCCAGCGGCGAGGAGAACTGGGACGGCGCGGTCGAGGCCGTCTACGAGGCCAACGAGCACACCGTCGCCTTCCCCGCCAACCCGGCCGACGCCGAGTTCCGCCAGGCCTGGCAGGACGCGGTGAACCGCGTCCTCAACGGGCAGCAGGAGCCCGCCGACGCGATGGCGCAGGCGCAGGAGGAGGCGCAGAAGGCGCTGGACGACGCCTGGGCCACCTGGGACGAGAAGCAGGAGGGCTGATGGCCGCCCGTGAGGGGAGGCCGGGCCTGGCCCTGCCGCCCTCGGCGGTCGACGAGGTTCCGGTCGCCGCGCCGGGCGCACGCCGCACGCGGAGACGACCCGAGTCGGTCCGACGGGGGGACCTGCGGCCCGCGCTGCTCTTCCTCCTGCCGTGGGTGGTCGGCTTCACCGTCTTCACGGCCTGGCCCGTGGGCTACACGCTCTACCTCTCGCTGACCGACTACGACGTCATCAGCGACCCGAGCTTCGTCGGCCTGGACAACTACCGGCAGGTCGCCGAGGACGCCGCCGCGCGGCGGGCGATGTCCAACACGATCTTCTACACCGCGGTCCAGGTGCCGCTCTACGTGGTCGTCTCCCTCGGCCTGGCCATGCTGCTCAACCAGGCCGGCCGGGCGTCCGGGTTCTTCCGGACCGTCTTCTTCCTGCCCAACATGACCCCGCCGGTCGCGACGGGCGTCCTCCTGCTCTTCCTCTTCAACGGGCAGAACGGCCTGGTCAACGACGTCCTCGGCTGGGTCGGCATCGACGGACCGAACTGGACCAGCGACCCGCAGTGGGTCAAGCCCGGCCTCATCCTCATGAGCCTGCTCAGCGTCGGCGGGTCCGTCATCATCCTGCTGGCGGCCCTGCGCAACGTCCCCGAGGAGCTCTACGACGCCGCCCGCGTCGACGGGGCCGGCTTCTGGCGCCGCACGTGGAGCGTCACGGTGCCGATGATCTCCGGTTCGCTGCTCTTCGTGTTCATCGTCAACACGATCGCCGCGCTGCAGTCGTTCACCGAGGCCTACACGGCCTTCTTCGGCGTCGGGAACTCGACCTACCGCAACGACGCCGCCGAGTTCTACGTCATCCACGTCTTCCGGCAGGCCTTCGAGTTCCTGGAGATGGGGTACGCCTCGGCGCTGGCCTGGGTCCTCTTCGTCGTGATCATGGCCATCACGGCCGTCCAGCTCGTCGTCTCCCGACGGCTCGTCTTCTACCAGGGGGACCAGTGATGGCGACCACGACCACGACCGGCGACCACACCCTGCCGGCCGAGCTGGAGTCGGAGAAGGAGCGCAGGCCCGTCTCGCGGCGCCCGCTGCGCAGCCGGGTGGCGCAGGCCGGCGTGGTCGCCCTGCTCGTCGCCTTCAGCATCGTCTTCCTCTACCCCTTCGTGTGGCTGGTCAGCGCCTCGCTCAAGCCGCGCGCGGACGTCTTCGACAACCGCCTCATCCCCGAGACCGTCACGTTCCAGAACTACGTGACCGTCTGGCAGGAGGCGCCGATGCTCCTGTGGCTGGGCAACACGGTCCTCGTGACCGTGCTGGCCGCCGTCGCCGTGACGCTCTCCAGCGCCATGGTGGCCTGGGGCTTCGCCTACTACCGCTTCCGCGGGCGCAACGTCCTCTTCGCCCTGGTGCTCGGGTCGATGATGCTGCCCGGCGCGGTGACGATGATCCCGGTCTTCCTCATCTGGAACTCCCTGGGCCAGGTCGACACCCTCACCCCGCTGTGGGCGGGCAACCTCTTCGGCAGCGCCTTCTACATCTTCCTGCTGCGCCAGTTCTTCCTCGGGCTGCCGCGCGAGCTCTTCGAGGCCGCCAAGATCGACGGGGCCGGGCACTGGACGATGTTCTGGCGCATCGCGCTGCCGCTGTGCCGCCCGGCGCTGGCGGTCACGCTGCTCTTCGAGTTCCAGGCGGCGTGGACCGACCTCATGCG
>JASKZT010000395.1 GCA_030145965.1 Ornithinimicrobium sp. | reverse complement strand
ATCGCCCCGGCCGACTGCGTCGAGGTGCGGGTGACCCTGCCCGAGCCGATGCGGATGGCCTACGCGGTCGCCGAGCCGGAGGAGCGCTACCGCTTCGCGGCGTGCGCGCCGGCCAAGGACGACGTCGTGCGCGCGCTGGTGGAGCGGCACCGCGGCGAGCCCACGCTGGTCATCGGGCAGTACCTGGACCAGCTGGGCCAGCTGGCGGAGGCGCTGGACGCGCCGCTCATCACCGGCGAGACGACGGTGACCCAGCGCCAGGAGCTCTTCCGGCAGTTCCGCGAGGGCGAGATCCGCCTGCTCGTGGTGAGCAAGGTCGCCAACTTCTCGATCGACCTCCCCGAGGCGTCGGTGGCGATCCAGGTCTCGGGCACCTTCGGCTCGCGCCAGGAGGAGGCGCAGCGGCTGGGGCGGGTGCTGCGGCCCAAGGGCGACGGCCGCACGGCCCACTTCTACACCACGGTCGCGCGGGACACCGTCGACGCGGAGTTCGCCGCGCACCGCCAGCGCTTCCTCGCCGAGCAGGGCTACGCCTACCGCATCGTCGACGCCGAGGACCTCGGCTCCCTCGACGCGACAGCCAGCCCGGGCTGAGGTGGCATGGGGTCATGACCTCACCCCCCGCCCCCCGGCACGACACCGTCATCCTCGACGTGGACGGCACCCTGGCCGACTCGACCTACCACCACGCGCTCGCCTGGGCCCGCGCCTTCGCCCGGGTGGGCCTGCACCCGCCGGTCTGGCGCATCCACCGCACGATCGGGATGGGCGGCGACAAGCTCGTGGCGGCGGTGGCGGGCGAGGACGCCGAGTCCGAGCACGGCGACGCGCTGCGCAGCGCCTGGGAGGAGGAGTATGACGCCCTCCTCCCGGAGGTCCGCCTCCTGCCGGGCGCCCGTGAGCTGGTGCTCGCCCTGGCCGGGCGCGGGCTGACGGTGACCCTCGCGACGTCGGGCAAGCAGCGGTTCACCGAGCACGTCCTCGAGCAGCTGGACCTGCCGGAGGGCACCCTGTCCGCCCGCACCAGCAGCGAGGAGGTCGAGCAGTCCAAGCCGGCGCCCGACCTCCTGGCGCGCACGCTGGAGGACTCGGGCGGCAGGTCTGCGGTCGTCGTGGGCGACACCGTCTACGACGTGGCGGCCGCGGCGCGGCTCGGCGCTCCCTGCGTCGCCGTCCGCACCGGCGGCTTCGGCGACGACGAGCTGACGTCGGCCGGCGCCGTCGAGGTCGTCGACACGCCCGCGGACCTCGTCGGTGCCGACTGGGACCGCATCCTCACCCTCGCACCCCCGGGCGACGGCGCGGGCGGCTGAGCCCGGCCGCCGCGGCCGCCCGACCGGCGTCACGCCGGACGGGGCGGGCGTAGGTTGAGCCTCATGCCACGCATCAGCGGGACGAGCCTGGCTCAGCACCGCGCAGCACGGGAGCGGGCGCTGCTCGACGCCGCGCACGAGCTGCTGCTCGAGACCGGCGAGGCGCCCGGCCTGCCGCAGGTCGCCGCCCGGGCGGGGCTGGCACGCACGAGCGTCTACCAGTACTACGGCTCGCGCGCCGACCTGCTGCAGGCCATGGTGCGCGACGTCTACCCACGGTGGACCCAGCAGGTGACCAGCGCCATGGACGCCGCGCCGACCCCGGCCGACCGCGTCCTCGCCTACGCCGTCGCCAACGTCGAGCTCGTCGCCGAGGGCGCGCACGCGATCGGCAGGGCGCTAGCCGTCCTGGCACCGGGCGAGGAGCTCGACGAGCAGGCGCGGCGGATGCACCGCGACGTCCAGGAGCCGCTCGCGCGCACGCTCGCGGGCCTCGGGGTGCAGGCGCCGGCGGAGGTCGCCGAGCTCGTGGGCGCGGTCGTGCACGGCGGCACCCGGATGCTGGAGTCGGGGGCCGCGCTGCGCGACGTCCTCGACCGGATGGCCACCCTGCTCGGGCCGCTCGTGCGCGAGCTGGGCGGCGTCGGGCGGCTCCGTCCGCGCGTGGGCTGAGCGCGGCGGGGTCGACCCGTCCACGTCGGGCCGGGGTGAGGGAGGGCTCTGCTAGGTTCGCCTCGCACCTCCCGATCGGGGGACCGGACAAGGTCGTCCCCCCTGACACGCAAGGATCTCGTGTGAGAAGAAGATTGACAGCCCTCCTGGGCTCGGTCGCCGTCATCGCCCCGACGGCCCTGGCCTCGACGGCGCTCGCCGACGACGCGGCACCCACCCCCTACGTGGTCGAGGACGGCGTCACCGCGCCCGTCCACGACTACGCCGACGCCATCCGCGAGACCGTCTGGGTCATCGCCGACGACCTCGACGGGAACGGCGAGCCGGACCGCGTCGCCACCGACATCATCCGGCCGCGCGAGCTGGCCGGGTCCGCCCGCGTCCCGGTCATCATGGACGCCAGCCCCTACTACCTCTCCAGCGGCCGCGGCAACGAGGCGGAGCGCAAGGAGTACAACGCGGACGGGACCATCAAGAAGTTCCCGCTCTTCTACGACAACTACTTCGTGCCCCGCGGCTACGCCTTCGTGGCCGTCGACATGGCCGGCACCGCCCGCTCGACCGGGTGCACCGACCAGGGCGGCCGCTCCGACATCGAGTCGGTCAAGGCCGTCGTCGACTGGCTCAACGGCCGCGGCACCGCGGTCGACGCCTCCGGCGCCGAGGTCGAGGCGTCGTGGAGCAACGGGCGCACCGGCATGATCGGCAAGTCCTACGACGGCACCCTGGCCAACGGCGTCGCCGCCACCGGCGTCGAGGGCCTGGAGACGATCGTCCCGATCGGTGCGATCAGCTCCTGGTACGACTACAACCGCTACCAGGACCTGCCGAAGTCCTACAACTACCCGACCAGCCTGTCGACCTCGGTGGCGCGCAACCGCACCGTGCCGGTCGACTGCTCGGCCCGCCTGCAGTGGATGCGCGACAACGACGGCGACGAGACGGGGCGGTACACCGACTTCTGGGCCGAGCGCGACTACCGCGAGGGCACCTACTACGACGCCTCCCAGGTCACCGCGAGCGCGTTCATCATGCACGGGCTGCAGGACTACAACGTCAAGACGCCCAACTTCTCCAGGTGGTGGGAGGTCCTGGGCGACCAGGGCGTCGACCGCAAGATGTGGCTGACCCGCCTGGGCCACGTCGACCCCTTCGACTCCGACCGGGAGGAGTGGGTCTCGACCCTGCACCGCTGGTTCGACCACGAGCTGATGGACATCGACAACGGCATCCTCGACGAGCCGGCCGTCAGCGTGGAGACCGCCCCCGACGAGTGGCAGCACTCCGACCGGTGGCCGGTCGCGGAGGCCCGGACCCAGCAGATGAACCTCCAGGCCGACGGCACGATGGCGCTGGGCCGCAAGGGCAAGGGCAGCACCGGCTTCGTCAACGCCCCGCGCCAGACGGAGGCGCAGTACGTGCTCCCGGGCGAGAACGACAACCGCCTGCTCTTCACCTCCGGCACGCTCAAGCACGACCTGCGCCTGTCGGGTACGGCCACCGTCGACCTCGACATCACCCACACCGCGCCCACGGGCCAGGTCGGGGTGGCGCTCGTCGACTACGGCGAGGCCAACCGGGTGCTGACCACCGGCGACGGTGCCCGCACCACGAACGAGCTGACCTGCTGGGGCGAGTCCACCCCGGAGGACGACGCCTGCTACCACGAGATGGAGCAGGTGGAGGGCGTCACGCCGCTGCAGGTCCTGGCCCGCGGCTGGGCCCGTCTCGACGGCGCCGGTCAGCACCAGCTCACCGTCGAGCTCTCGGCGCAGGACGCCACCATCGAGGCCGGGCACCAGCTCGGCGTCGTCATCGTCGGCGCCAGCCGCAACTGGGCGGTCACGCTCGACAACGCCGCGACCCCCTACACGGTCGACGTCGCCGGCTCGCGCCTGCACCTGCCGGTGGCCGGTCCGATGGCCGGGCTCACGCCGGGCCACGTGAAGAAGACCCTCACCGAGCTGCCCGAGGGCACGCTCGCCGACCCGCGGCCGAACCAGCTGCCGCGCTGACCCGCGAGGGCGGCCGTCCCCGGCCGGCCCGAGCACCCCGCACCGACGCCCCCGGAGCCACCGGCCCCGGGGGCGTCGGCCTGCCCGGGGGTCCGCCCCGCCCGGGACGCGGAGGAACTTGGAGCAACCTTGACCGAACGCTTGCCCCGTCCTGACCCACCGCTGCCTAGGCTCGGTGCACAGCCGTTCACCCTTCCCCTGAGGAGAACCATGTCCCGCACGTCCCCGCGGCGCCGCACCGGCGCGGTCGCCGCCACCGCCGTCCTCGGCCTCGGCCTGGCCGGTCTCACCGCCCTCCCCTCGGCCTCGGCCGACCCCGGCGACCACGCCTCCGGCACCTGCAAGACCCAGAACGACGCCGTCGGCGGCTGGACCAGCTACCCCCAGCTGCTGACCAAGCTCGACCGCATGGAGCGCACGAGCCAGGGCAAGGTGGAGACGTTCTCCATCGCCACCACCCACCAGGGGCGCGACGTCATGGCGGCCCGCGTCGGCACGGGCGACCAGGTCGCCCTCATCACCGGCGCCATCCACGGCAACGAGCGCACCGGCACCGAGGCCCTCCTGCGCATCGTCGACCAGCTCGGCTCCCGCGGCGACGCGGCCACCCAGCAGCTGCTGTCGGAGGTCACGCTCGTGGCCGTGCCCATGCTCAACCCCGACGGCCTGGAGCTCAACCGCCGCGTCAACGACATCAGCTGGGCCGACGTCGTCGCGCAGAACCCGCAGCTCGAGGGCGCCCGACCGGCCTGGTACTACCGCGGCGGCAACGCCACGACGAGCCCCGGCTTCGACCTCAACCGCGACTTCCACCCCGACCTGGACTACGTCCCCCAGGCCTCCGACCTGCCGGGCACCACCGTCGACGCGGGCTTCTACCTCAACGCCGAGTCCCGGGGCCTGCGCGACCTCTACGTCGACCTGCAGCAGGAGTTCGGCGAGGTCGACGTCGTCGTCGACCTGCACCACATGGGCCCGTGCTCGATCACGACGGACGGTCCGCAGGACGGGAAGCCGATCACCCTCACGATCGACTACCCGCCGCTGGGCGTCAACGACGGCGCGAAGTACCTGGAGGACTACCCCCTCCTCGACCAGGACAAGTCGCGCCGCTACGCGCTCTCCGTCATGGACGGCCTGACCGAGTCCTACGGCGCGCAGTCGCCGCTGGCCGGCGTCGGGCGCTACATCCACTTCCCCGAGCGCGAGTTCGCCGGGCAGGGCCGCTCGGCCTTCGCCCTCAACGGCTCGGCCTCGGTGCTGTTCGAGGTCCGTGGGCAGTCCAACACCTTCGGGCAGAAGATGGGCGGCATGATGACCACCGCCGTCCAGACCGGTGTGCTGTCCATGCTCACCGCGATGGCGGACGGCACCGTCCAGACGCTGGACGGTGACGACTTCTACGACTACCCCCACTACAACAACTGGGACACCTACCGCGACTGACCGGACCGGTCGACGGGCCGGCGGACCCCCTGCGGCGACGCGGGGCGGACCGCCGGCCCGCCCGCATGACCCAGGACGCTCCCAGGGAGCTCCCAGCGGACAGGCGCACCATCGGAGGATGAGCACGAGCCCAGCCCATCCCGAGGCCACCCTCCTCGTGGTGGAGGACGAGCCCAACATCCGTGAGCTGCTGACCACGAGCCTGCGCTTCGCCGGCTTCGAGGTCCACGCCGCTCCGGACGGTCGCACCGCGCTCGAGCTGGCCGCCCGGCACGACATCGACCTGGCCGTGCTCGACATCATGCTCCCGGACATCGACGGCTTCCAGATCACCCGGACGCTGCGCGACGCCGGCCGGGACATGCCGATCCTCTTCCTCACCGCCAAGGACTCCCTCGACGACAAGGTCAAGGGGCTGACCGTGGGCGGCGACGACTACGTGACCAAGCCCTTCAGCCTGGAGGAGGTCGTGGCCCGCATCCGCGCGGTCCTGCGCCGCACGCGGGTCGCCGACCCCGAGGACGACCACGCGCTGCGGGTCGCCGACCTCGAGCTCGACGAGGACAGCCACGAGGTGCGCCGGGCCGGCAAGGTCATCGAGGTCTCCCCCACGGAGTTCAAGCTCCTGCGCTACCTCATGCTCAACCCCGGCCGGGTGCTGTCCAAGAGCCAGATCCTCGACCACGTCTGGGACTACGACTTCCGCGGCGAGATGA
>JASKZT010000357.1 GCA_030145965.1 Ornithinimicrobium sp. | reverse complement strand
AGCCAGCAGGTCAGCGTGCCGAGGAGGACCGTGAGCACGGCGCCGAGCGTGACCGCCCGGCCTGCGGCTGAGGTCATGGTGCGTCCTTCCGAGCTGCGATCTGTTCGTTTGCGACGGTTTGCGTTCGTTATCATCACGATAAGGCGCGTCCCGAGCGCGGGCAAGAGGGTTGGTCCGCCTGTGGACGGACGGGCAGGGGGGGACGGCGCGCTGGCACGATGGCTCCATGCGCTGGGACGACCTCTTCGCCGACCTCGAGGCGCAGCAGCGCCAGCTGGAGCGGCGCGAGCGCGACCTGGAGGTGGCCGAGCACACGCGCGCGGAGCGGGGTCAGATCGAGCTGGTGCACCGCCTCGTGGCGGCCGAGGGCGCGGAGCTGCGGCTGCGGGTCGCCGGAGCAGGCTGGCTCGGGGCGCGGCTGCTCGACGTCGGCCAGGACTGGCTGCTCCTCGACCACGGCGGCTCGGTCGGCGCGCGCGGGCGCGAGGTGCTCGTGCCGCTGGGCGCGGTGGCGGCCGTGGAGGGTCTGCCACGTCGGGTCGGGGAGCGCTTCGCCCCCGGGCGCCGGCTCGGGCTCCGCGCGGTCCTGCGGGCGGTCAGCCGGGACAGGGCGGTGGTGCGGGCGCACGACCGGGACGGCGACCACGTGACCGGCACCCTCGACGCGGTGATGGCCGACCACCTCGACCTGGCCCGGCACGCGGACGACGTCGCGCGACGGGCGGAGGCCGTGCGGGGCGTCGTGAGCATCCCCTACGCGGCCCTCGGCCTCGTCCGCCGCCTGTAGCGGCGGCGCTCAGTCGAGGTCCTCGGCCCCCTGGCGCAGGCTCTCGCGGGTCTGGGTGTACATCCGCTGGATGTACGCCTCGAGCTCTGAGCCCTCGACCCGCCAGACCCCCCGGCCGCCGAGCTTGACCCCCTGGAGGTCGCCGGAGCGCACCAGCGCCTTGACCTGCGACAGCGAGACGTTGAGCGTCTCCGCGACGTCGGTCAGGGTGAGGAAGCGCGGTGCGGGCACGTCGGTCCTTTCGGCAGATCTTGACGCAGATTTTACCGGCGCATGGCCCCGTCTTGACCCTGCTGTGGACAAGATGGGGGCGCTGGGACGCCACGTCGCTAGCGTCGGGGGACGCCAGGGATAGCACAGCACAGGAGGAGGCACGCATGCCCGCCGCCACGTCGACCGCCGCGCCTCCTTCCACCGCGACGGCACCGTCGGCCCGGCCCGCCCGCCGCCTGCAGCGCCCCGGGTGGCGGGACCTGCGCCTCGTCGTCGGGCTGCTCCTCGTCCTGCTGTCCGTCGCCGGTGGGCTGCGCCTGGTCTCCTCGCTCGACGACACCACCCCGGTCTACGCCGCCTCCCGCGACCTCCTGCCCGGCCAGCCGGTCGGCCCGGACGACGTCGTGCCCGTGCCGGTGCGGATGGGCGAGCCGCTGGCCGGCTACGTGGACGGCTCGGTGCCCCTGGAGCCAGGCACCTTCCTGCTGCGCCAGGTCGAGGCCGGTGAGCTCGTGCCCGCGACGGCCCTGGGGACGGCCCGCGAGGCCCTGGACAAGACGGTCGGCGTCCCCGTCGACGCGACCGCGGCGCGCACGCTCGCCACCGGGACCGTCGTCGACGTCTGGGTGAGCCGCCGCGACGGGCAGGCGACGGGGGAGGACTACCTCGACCCGCAGCTGCTGCTCGCCGGGGCGGTCGTGGAGTCCGTGCCGCCGGAGGGCCCGGGGCTGGGGGCCGGGCTGGGACGCACCTCGGTGCAGGTCGTCGTGCCCGCCGACGAGGTCGGCGGCGTCATCGCCGCCGTCGACCAGGACGCCCGGATCACCCTCGTGCCCGCCCCGCGCGCCGCCGCGGGGGGTGGCCGGTGACCCTGCCCCTCGTCACCGCCGTCGCGCCCCGCTGGGAGGCGGCGCTGGCCGGGGTCCTCGCCGCGTCGGGGCGGGTCCACCTGGCCCGCCGGTGCGCCGACGTCGCCGAGCTGCTCGGGGTCGTCGGCGCAGGCCTGGGCAGGGTCGCGGTCGTCTCCTCCGACCTGCGCGGCCTGGAACGGTCGGTCCTCGACACCCTGCGCGAGCACGACCTCCTCGTCCTGGGCGTCCACCCGCCCTCGGACGAGGCGGCGGCGCGGACCCTGCGCCGGTGGGGGCTCGACGTCGTCGTGCCGGCGGACGTGGAGGCCGTCGAGCTCGAGCTCGCGCTCGGGCGCCTCCTCGACGGCACCGACGCCGCGTCCCGTCCGCCCGGAGAGGGGCCCGCGGGACGGCCCGGCCACGCGGAGGCAGGCCCGCGGCCTCCTCCCTCGGAGGGTGCGGTCGGCGCCGGGAGCCCCACGATCCCCCTCACCGACGCGGGCGACGGGAGCCGCCCACCCCGGCGCGACGCCCGCCCACCCCTCGGCGGGGACGGCTCGCCGGCCGGCGGCGGCTCCGGCGAGGATCGTCCGACGGCGGGAGCCCCGGGCGGCGACTCCGCGGCCCCGGGCGGCGCGCCGCCACCGGGCGGACCGTCCGACGACGTCGTGCCTCGGACGGAGGCACCGGGACCGGGGGAGGTCGTCGTGGTGTGGGGCCCGACCGGCAGCCCGGGCCGGACGACCGTCGCCGTCAACCTCGCCGCCGAGCTCGCGGACCCGCTGCACCCGGTCGTGCTCGTCGACGCCGACACCTACGGCGCCAGCGCGGCGCAGGTGCTGGCCGTCCTCGACGAGGTGCCGGGGGTCGCCGCCGCCGCGCGGGCCGCCGACCAGGGCACGCTGGACCGCGACACCCTGGCCAGGCTGGCCCCTGAGGTGTGCCCGGGTCTGCGGATCCTCACCGGGCTGCCCCGCGCGGACCGCTGGCCGGAGCTGCGCGACGTGGCGCTCGCCGACGTGCTCGAGCAGTGCCGCCACCTGGCCCGGTACGTCGTCGTCGACGTGGCCGCCTCGCTCGAGCAGGACGAGGAGCTGTCCTTCGACACCCTCGCCCCGCGACGCAACGGCGCCACGCTGACCGCGCTGGAGGTCGCCGACCGGGTGGTCGTCGTCGGCACCGGCGACCCCGTCGGGCTGCAACGCCTCGTCAGGGGACTGGACCTGCTCTCCGCGTGCACGCACGCCGACCGGACCGTGGTGGTGACCCGCGTCCGCCCCGGCCCGGTCGGCCCCGAGCCGGGTCGCCGCATCCAGGAGGCGCTGGACCGGTTCTCCTCCGCCGGGCGGGTCCACCTCGTGCCCGAGGACCAGGAGGCGCTCGACGCCGCCCTGCTCCAGGGCAGGGCGCTGCGCGAGGTGCGGCCGCGCAGCGCCGCGCGGGCCGCCCTCGCGGAGGTGGCGGACGTCGTCGCCGGGCGGGTCCCGACCTCCCGTCGGGAGCGCGCGCGGTCAGGCCGCCGCTGGGGCGTGACCCGCCGGGCGGCGCCGGCCTGACCGGTCGGGCGGTGCCGGCCCGACCGGCGGGGGTTCCGGTGGCCGCACCCGTGACCGGTGCGCCCACCTGCCGCTGCGGCACCCTCGCACGGGTTCGTGCGTGCGCCGCCGCGTCTGTCACCATGGGGGCAGCCGCCGTCCCCACGGCGCGGAGAGGCAGAGGCGATGACGACGGTCCGGTGCTACGTGCCGGTGAGCCAGGAGCAGCTGGCCCGGCTCCACGACGACCGCACCCTGGCAGGCCCGCTGGCCGCCTACGCGGTCACCGACGCCGTGCGCTCGGCGCAGCCCGCCGGCGACGACGAGGAGTGGGAGTACGCCGCCCTCCAGGAGGCGGCCGCGGCCCAGCTGGCCGAGGGTGCCCCGGTCGTCGTGGCGGCCGCCGACCTCGAGGCCGACCGGGTGCGGACCGGGGCGACCGACGGCGCGCGCGTGGAGGTCGGCGACGTCGACCTGCCCCGGGTGGCGGCCCTGCACCTCGGGGACGACGTCGTCTCCGGGCGGCGCGATGCCGTCGCCGCCGGGGCGGGCGAGCTCGAGCTCTCCTGGTACGACACCACCGAGCTGGCGCACGTCCTCCAGCTGGCCCGGGCGCTGGGCGAGCGGCCTGCCGCCGGCTGAGGCCCCGCGCCCGCCGACCCCACGCACCGACCGACCAGAACCACCCACCGACGAGGAAGACGAGGAAGCTCACCAGCATGGATGCCTTCGTGGATGTGCCGAGCCCGGTCAACGAGCCGGTCCTGACCTACGCACCCGGGACCCCCGAGCGCGCCGAGCTGGAGAAGACGCTCGCCCAGATGGCGGGGGAGACGATCGACCTGCCCCACGTCATCGACGGCCAGGAGGTCGTCGGCGCGGGGGAGGAGATCCAGGTCGTGCAGCCGCACGCGCACGCCGAGGTGCT
>JASKZT010000326.1 GCA_030145965.1 Ornithinimicrobium sp. | reverse complement strand
GCCACGATGGTGCTAACTGCTGGTCCCGGCCCGAGCAGCGCAGCGAGCACCGGTGCGCTGAGGATGGCGAACCCGAACCCGGTGGCGGTCTGCAGGGCGGCGCTGACGACCAGCACGACGGCGACCACCGCAGTAGCCGGGGCGAGGTCGGCCATCACGCCGGGCAGGCGAGAGCCAGTCGTCCGCGAGCGCGCATCCGTGCCTGCACAGGTGACAGCCTCCCGCGGGCCAGTGGGCAGCCGCGATGAAGGTCGGGCCGTCCAGGGGCGTCCGCTCACCTCTACGCTGCCGCGGTGACGTTGACGTTGCCGCCCGGTGAGCCTGCGGCCGGGCCGTGGCGGGTGGAGCCGGTCGGCGCGCTGGTGTGCCTGCTGGCCGAGGCCGCCGGCCCGGTCGGAGGGCGTCCGCGCATCGTCGCGGTCGACGGGCGGGGCGGGAGCGGGAAGTCGACGCTCGCCGGGCAGCTGCACGCCGCGGTCCCCGGGTCGGCGGTCGTCCACACCGACGACGTCGCCTGGCACCAGTCGTTCTTCGACTGGACCGACCTGCTCGCCGGCGGAGTGCTCGAGCCGTTGCGCCGGGGACAGGCAGTGCGGTACCGCCCGCCGGGCTGGCAGGCCAAGGGCAGGCCGGGTGCTGTCGAGGTACCGGCCGGACTCGAGCTGGTGCTGGTGGAGGGAGTCGGCGCCGGCCGGCGGGAACTGGCTGGTCTGCTGGATGCGGTGGTGTGGGTGCAGTCCGACGCCGCCGAGGCCGAGCGGCGGGGCATCGCCCGTGACGCCGCGACTGGTACGCACGGCGACATCGATGGCGCCACCCGCTTCTGGCGCGAGTGGATGGTGCAGGAGCTGCCGTTCGTCGCGGACCAGCGGACGTGGGAACGAGCCGACGTCATGGTCCGGGGTACCACCGCCGCGCCGCTGGACCCGGCACTCGTCGCCCTTGCTCCACCGGCCGGGCAAGGGCCCGCTCGAAGGGCTTGATCGTCGGCAGGAGTCCGGCCAGTCCTGCGTCGCTCCACAGAAGGTCGTCATCCATCCGTTGGCTGAGGCCACTGCTGCTGTTCCGGCGCCAGGTGGATCCGGACGCGGTGACGCGCGCCCTGCGGGGTCGTCCAGTCGGCGTCACGACGGTCGACGAGCCGCCATCCGAGCCGTTCGTACAGCGAGACCGCCGGCGCACCGTCGTCGACGACGTCGAGCATGAGCTGCAGGCCCTGCTGCTGCGTCCACTGCTGTGCCGCTGCCAGCAGCTGAGCACCCAAGGCGAGGCCCCGGCCACGGACCGTCGGTGACGTGAACAGCCGGGAGACGCTCACCAGACGCTCCGTCGGCGCGCCGAGCAACGAGGCGACCACCGGGTCGTCCACCCCTCCGACCAGGCACACATGACCGACGACGCTCCCGTCGTCCTCGCAGGCCACCCACGCGACCGCGCAGCCCGCGGGGCTGAGCCACGCGACAGGGTCGTCCGGCCACCACGTCGGATAGCCGTCGGCCTCGTGCACCGCCTGAAGGGCTGCAACGCAGCTGCCGAGGTCCTGATCGTGCCTCGTCCGGATGTCCACGTCGTCGAGTCTGGTGGTGGGCTCGGCCCACGCAGGATCGGTGCTCGCGACTGTCCGGAGAACGGTCATCTCCGGTCGTGACCCGAACGCTGGACGTCGCCGGCGACGCGTCCTGTGAGCACCTGGGTGAGGGCGTCGAGCCCCCGGTCGAGTGCGGCGGGCGGCACGTTGCCGTACCCGATGACGATGCCTGGCGGCCCCGGCGCTATCCGGTAGTCGTCGAGGTCGGCGACCGCCACGCCGCGGGCGTGGAGTCCGGCGACCACCGGGCCGGCGGGCACGACGAGTGTCACGACCGCGTGCAGCCCGGCGTCGAGCCCGCGCACTCCGGTCACTACCGGCACGCCGGCGAGCCGCCGGACCAGCCGGGCGCGGCGCTCGGCGTACACCCGCCGCTGCCGAGCCACGTGCCGGCGCAGGCCGCCGCTGGCGACGTACCGCGCAGCGGCGTCCTGCACCAGGCCGGCGACCGGGGTGCCGGTGTCTGCCCGGACGGCCAGGCACGCGGCAACGAGCGCGGGCGCGGCAACGACGTACCCCAGCCGTAGCGAGGGCGAGGCGACCTTCGACAGCGTCCCGACGTACGCGACCGACTCGCCGGTGCTGAGAGAGGCCAGCGCCGGCAGCGGCGCGACCCCGAACCTGAACTCGCCGTCGTAGTCGTCCTCGACGATCAGCGCGCCGCTCCTGGCCGACCAGTCCAGGACCTCGACGCGGCGCTCGAGCGGCAGGTACCCGCCGAGCGGGTACTGGTGGCTCGGCGTCACGTGCAACAACGCCGCGGCGGGCGGCAGGGCCTCGACCACCAGGCCGTCGTCATCGACGGCGACACCCACGACGGACGCACCGGCCCGGCGGAGCACCGCCCTCGCCGCCGGGTACCCCGGGTCCTCGACGACCGCGACCCTGCCAGCCACGCCCACCGCGTCGGCGAGCAGCCGCAGCGCGTCGGTCGTCCCAGCGGTGACGACCACGTCCTCGGCCTCGCAGACCAGCCCCCGTGTCCGTCGGGCATGGTCGGCCAGGGCCAGCCGCAGCGCCGGCAGGCCGGCCAGCGGCGGGTCGTGGTCTGGGACCACGGCCAGCGCCTCCCGCCACGCCCGGCGCCATGCGGCGTCGGGCAGTGCAGAGGTGTCCGGGTGCCCAGGCACGAGGTCCACGACGGCCGCGGCCTGGTCAGCGGCTGCGGCCGACGGACGAGCCTGCCGTTGCTGCGCGTGGACGAGGCCGTCCAGCGACGTCGACACCCACGTCCCGGCACCCTGCCGCGCCTCGAGCCACCCCTCGCCCTCCAGCTCGGCGAGCGCCGCGGTCACCGTCGCCCGGGACAGTCCGAGGTGGACGGCCAACGCGCGTGACGAGGGAAGGCGCTGGCCGGGCACCAGCTGGCGGCCGAGGACGGCGCGGCGGAGCTCGGCCGCGAGCTGCTGGCGAAGGTCGACGCCGGAGCCGCGCACGAGCGTGAGCGGAAGATCGAGGTCGTCCCCCACTGGACTGCTCCGATCCGGCTCGACTGGCCTTCCCCACAGGCCACACTGAGCAGCAGGGTAGGTCGCATGCAGCCCCTCGACGTCACGCCCCGCACCCAGATCGGCCGCCTCGCCGAGCGCCAGCGCACCGACCGCGCCGACCTGTACGCCCTGCTCGACGACGCGCTCGTCGCCACCGTCAGCACCGTCCGAGACGGCGAGCCGTTCGTGCTGCCGATGGCCGTTGCGCGCGACGGCGACCGGCTCCTGCTGCACGGATCGTCCGGCGCGGGCCTGCTCGGCGTCCTTGCGGGAGGCGCACGCGTTGCTGTGTGCGTCACCCGGGTCGACGCGCTCGTGTACGCCCGGTCGGTCTTCGACTCCTCCATGAACTACCGCTCCGCCGTCGTGTTCGGCGTGCCGACCGTCCTCGACGGCGAGGACAAGCAGACCGCGCTGGAGGCGCTCACCGCCCACCTCATGCCCGGCCGGTGGGACGAGGTCCGGCCGCCGACCCGCAAGGAGCTCGCAGCGACGGTCGTGCTGTCG
>JASKZT010000317.1 GCA_030145965.1 Ornithinimicrobium sp. | reverse complement strand
GAGTGAGACGATGCGCGGTATGCCCCAGCACATCGCCTCCGAGCTCGTCGCCAGCATCGCCCAGGTCCACGTGACCGTGGGCCAGCGCGTCGAGGCCGGCGAGGAGGTCGTGCTGCTGGAGTCGATGAAGATGGAGATCCCGCTGCTCGCCGAGGCGCCGGGCACGGTGACCGAGGTCCACGTCGCGCCCGGTGACGTCGTGCAGGACGGCGACGTGGTGGTCGTCCTCGACTGAGGTGGAGGGGCGATTAGGAGGGCCGCGCGGCCGCCCGGTATCGTGGAGGGGTTCACCGTTCCACCACCCACGGCCCTGCCTGTGGACAACCTCGCCCCGACCTCGCGGTCGGTGGCAGGCTGGGCGGACGGTGGCGACGTATGAAGCCCTCCTGTCGCGGAGAGACCGTGACCGCCATGAGACCGAAGGAGGTGGGTTCCCGCATGCGTCAGTACGAGCTGATGATCATCCTCGACCCCGAGACCGACGAGCGCAGCCTCCAGCCCACGCTGGAGAAGATGCTGACCGTCGTAGGGAAGGAGGGTGGCTCCGTCGACGAGATCGACGTCATGGGACGGCGCCGCCTGGCCTACGAGATCAAGAAGCAGGCCGAGGGGATCTACGCGGTCGTCCGGATGACCGCCGAGCCCGCGACCGCCCAGGAGCTGGACCGCCAGCTGGGCCTGAACGAGTCCGTCCTGCGGACCAAGCTGCTGCGCCGCGACGTCTGAGCGACGTCCGACCGGCAGACCACCCAAGGACCGAACGGATCGAGGAGACCTGACATGGCCGGAGAGACCCCCATCACCATCGTCGGCAACCTGACGGCCGACCCGGAGCTGCGCTTCACCCCCAGCGGTGCGGCCGTCGCCAACTTCACCGTGGCGTCGACGCCCCGCCAGTTCGACCGCCAGGCCAACGAGTTCAAGGACGGCGAGACGCTGTTCATGCGCTGCTCGGTCTGGCGCGAGGCGGCGGAGAACGTGTCCGAGTCGCTCACCCGCGGCACCCGTGTCGTGGTGACCGGCCGGCTCGTCTCGCGCTCCTGGCAGACCCAGGAGGGCGAGAACCGCACCGTCATGGAGATGCAGGTCGACGAGATCGGCCCGTCGCTCCGCTACGCGACCGCCAAGGTGACCAAGGCCCAGCGCGGCGGCGGTCAGCAGGGCGGCGGCGGCGGCTGGAGCGGTGGCCCGCAGTCCGGCGCCCAGTCCGGCGGACAGTCGTCCGGCGGCTGGGGCGGCGGTCAGCAGACCGGCGGTCAGCCGGCCGGTGGCCAGCCGGGCACCGGTCAGCCGGCCGGCGGCCAGGCCGACTCCGACCCGTGGGCGACCGGTGGCCAGCAGGCCGGCGGTCAGTCCGGTGGGCAGCAGTCCGGTGGCTGGGGCGGTGCGCCGTCCTACGACGAGCCACCGTTCTGACCCACCACACAACCTGAAAGACAACACCATCCCGAGCTGTGCTCGGGCTCTCACGAAAGGGGAGAGCACCACGATGGCCAAGCCCGTAGTGCGTAAGCCCAAGAAGAAGGCGAACCCGCTCAAGTCCGCGAAGATCGAGTCGATCGACTACAAGGACACCGCGCTGCTTCGCAAGTTCATCTCCGACCGCGGCAAGATCCGCGCGCGTCGCGTCACCGGCGTCTCCGTCCAGGAGCAGCGCCGCATCGCCAACGCGGTGAAGAACGCCCGCGAGATGGCGCTGCTGCCCTACAGCAGCTCCGCCCGCTGACCCCCCGCGCAGTCAGGAGACCATCATGAAGCTGATTCTCACGCAGCCCGTCTCGGGCCTGGGCACCGCCGGCGACGTCGTCGACGTCAAGGACGGCTACGCCCGCAACTTCCTCCTGCCCCGCAAGGTCGCCACCCCGTGGACCAAGGGCGGGCAGAAGCAGGTCGACGCGATCACCCAGGGCCGTGCCAAGCGCGCCCTGAAGTCGGCCGAGGACGCCGCGGCGGCCAAGGGCCGTCTCGAGGGCGCGACGATCACCGTCACCGCCCGTGCGGGCCAGGGCGGTCGCCTCTTCGGCGCCGTCACCCCGTCGGAGATCGCGGACGCGATCGTCACCGCCGGCGGCCCGCAGGTCGACAAGCGCCAGATCGAGGTCCCGACCCCGATCCGCTCGGTCGGCGACCACGCCGTCCACGTGCGCCTGCACGAGGGCGTCTCGGCCGACCTCACCGTCACCGTCGCCTCCTCCTGAGGCGGCCGGCCAGGCCCTCGCACGCAGGGCCCGGCACGCCCGGCCCCGGCCCCGCTCCTCGCGGGTCCGGGGCCGTTCGCGTGCCGGTGCAGGACGCGTCGGAGGGTGCCCGGGTCCTCCGCACCGGGTGAAAGGTCGGCGACCCGCGACCGGTAGACTGGCGCGCACGCCGCCTGCCACCCAGAGGAGGGCCCTTCCACGTGATCGTCGCCCTTCTGCTTCTGCACCTGGGCGCTGCGGTCGTGGCTCCGTCGCTCGTGCGTCGCATCGGCTCCCGGGCCTTCGGGGTGCTTGCTCTGGCACCGGTCGCGGCCGCCGTCTGGGCCCTGACCCAGATGTCGGCCGCGGGCAGCGAGGAGCCCTACCGCGAGCGCCTCGCCTGGGTCGGTGGCCTGGGCATGGACCTCGTCTTCCGGATGGACACCCTGTCCTGGGTGATGACGCTGGTCGTCTCCCTCGTCGGCGCGCTCGTGCTGCTCTACTGCGCCCACTACGTCGAGGACGACGGCAAGAAGAACGTCGGTCTGCTGGCCTCGAGCCTGGTCGCCTTCGCCGGTGCCATGCTCGGCCTCGTCACCGCCGACGACATGCTCCTGCTCTACGTCTTCTGGGAGATCACGACCGTCCTGTCCTTCCTGCTGATCGGCTACCTGTCGACGAGCGCGGCGAGCACCCGGGCGGCCAAGCAGGCGCTGATCGTCACGACCGCGGGTGGCCTGACGATGCTCGTGGGCATCATCATGCTCGGCCACGCGCACGGGACCTACGTCATCAGCGAGGTCGTCGCCCACCCGGCGACGTCGCCGGCCGTCACCGTCGGCATCGTGCTGCTCCTCGTCGGGGCGGTCACCAAGTCCGCGCTCATCCCCTTCCACTTCTGGCTGCCGGGCGCCATGGTCGCGCCCACGCCGATCAGCGCCTACCTGCACGCGGCGGCCATGGTCAAGGCCGGCGTCTACCTCGTGGCGCGCTTCGCGCCGGGGTATGCCGACCTGCCGGCCTGGCAGGTCGTGGTCCTCGTCCTCGGTGGCGCCACGATGCTGCTCGGCGCCTTCCGCGCGACGCGGCAGAACGACCTCAAGCTGCTGCTCGCCTACGGCACGGTCAGCCAGCTGGGGTTCCTCATCCTGCTCCTGGGCTACGGCAGCGCCGGGGCGACGCTCGCCGGCCTGACGCTCGTGCTGGCTCACGCGCTCTTCAAGTCCAGCCTCTTCCTCACGGTCGGCACGATCGACCACGCGACCGGCACGCGCGACATCCGCCGCCTGGTCGGGGTGAGGCAGAAGATGCCGGTCCTGGCGACCTTCGCGACGCTGTCGGCGATGTCGATGGCCGGCCTGCCCGTGCTCCTGGGCTTCGTCGGCAAGGAGGCGGCCATCGCGGCCGTCGTCCACCCCGCCGACGGCTGGTGGTCGCTGCAGGGCGCCGCCGGCGTGGCGGTCGTCCTCGGCTCGGTGCTGACGATGGCCTACTCCACCCGCTTCGTCTGGGGTGCCTTCACCGACGGGGCCCGCCCGCCGGCCGGCAAGACCACGCCGCTGCGCTGGCACCGGCCCAGCCGGGTCCTCGTCGGGGTGCCCGCGGTGCTGTCCCTGGGCGGCCTCGTCCTGGGCCTGACCTCGAAGAGCCTGGAGAAGGTCCTCGAGCCGCACACCGTGACCGTGCAGCTGGTCCCGGACACCTACGAGGTCCACCTGGGCCTGTGGCACGGGCTCGGCACCCCGCTGTTCGTCTCCCTCGGCATCTGGACCCTGGGTCTGCTGTGGTGGTGGGCCCAGGTCCGCCGCCCGGTCGAGGTGCCGGTCCCGCTCGTGCCCTTCGACGCCGGCCGGGCCTACCACCACCTCATGCGCGGCGTGGACCGGGCGGCGCTGGAGACCACCGGCTTCATGCAGCGTGGCTCGCTGCCCGTCCTCCTGGGCACCATCTTCACCGTCGTCGTCGTCCTGCTCGGCACGACGCTGCTGACCCGCGAGATCGTCTGGCCCGAGCGCGTGCGCTGGAGCGACTCCCCGGCGCAGATCATGACCGCGCTGCTCGTGGTGCTGGCCGCCTTCCTCGCGACGAGGGCGCGCCGCCGCCTGCGCGCCGTCTTCCTCGTCAGCGTCACCGGCTACGGCACGGCGATCCTCTTCCTGCTGCACGGGGCGCCCGACCTGGCCCTGACCCAGCTCCTGGTCGAGACGGTCACGCTCGTCGTCCTCGTGCTGGTGCTGCGCCGCCTGTCCGGCCGCTTCCCCGACGACCCCAGCCGGATGACCCGTCGCCTGCGGGCCCTCCTCGGCGTCGCCGTGGGCGCGACCATGGGGATGCTGGCCCTCGTCGCCGCCGCTGCCCGGGTCCACGCGCCCGCAGGCGAGGGGCTGCCGGAGCGCGCGGTCGAGTACGGCGGCGGCCACAACATCGTCAACGTCATCCTCGTGGACGTCCGCGCCTGGGACACGATGGGTGAGCTGTCGGTCGTCCTGGCCACCGCCACCGGTGTCGCCAGCCTGATCTTCCTGCGCGACGACAACCTCCAGCGCGCGGCCCAGGGCCTGCTGCGGGCGCGGCGGACCCGGTGGTCCGGCAACCGCGTCGAGCCCGACGCCGAGCCGGTGACCCCTTCGGGCACCTCCTGGATCTCCGGCACCGACGTGCTCGACCCCGACCGGCGCTCGACGATCCTGGAGATCGTCACCCACCTGGTCTTCCACACGATCATGCTGTGGTCGGTCTACCTGCTCTTCTCGGGCCACAACGACCCGGGCGGCGGGTTCGCGGCCGGCATCGTCGGCGGCCTGGCGCTGTGCCTGCGCTACCTCGCGGGCTACGGCGCGGAGCTGCGGGCGGCCCTGCCGGTGCGCCCGGCGGCGCTGCTGGGCACCGGCCTCTTCATCGCCGCCGGCTCGGCCGGTCTGCCGATGCTGGCAGGCTCGCCGCCGCTGCGCACCTGGATCGCCGACGTGCACGTCCCCCTGCTGGGTGACGTCCACATCGTCACCTCCCTGCTCTTCGACCTCGGGGTCTACCTCGTCGTCCTCGGGCTGATGCTCGACATCCTGCGCAGCTTCGGCTCGGGGATCGACGACCAGATCCGCGCCGAGCGCGACCTGGCCGACGAGCGCGAGGAGGCACGCCGGTGAGTCCCAACATCACGACGGTCCTCGTGGCCTCGACACTCATCGCCACAGGCACCTACCTGTTCCTGTCCCGGTCGCTGGTCCGCGCGCTCATGGGCTTCCTGCTCCTGAGCAACGGTGCCAACCTGCTCTTCATCGTCGCCTCGGGCCCCGCCGGTGCACCACCGATCGTCGGGTCCTCGGAGGAGCCGATGGCCGACCCGGTGCCGCAGGCGCTGGTGCTGACGGCGATCGTCATCACCCTGGGCCTGACCGCCTTCGTCCTGGCCCTCGCCCACCGCGGGCGTCAGCTGTCCGGCCTGGACCTGGTCGGCGACGACCTGGAGTCGGCGCGCATCCACGCCCGGGCCGAGGCCGACGACATCGGCAGCCCCTCGGCGCGCGACCTGGCCGAGGAGATCGCCGCCGAGGGCGAGCGCACCGAGAGCAGCTACCACGAGGACGGCGACGGGCGCGAGCGGCAGGAGCAGGGCATGGTCGACGCCGCCTCCGGGATGGGCGACTCCGGCGACGCCTCGCTCGCCGACCCGGAGGAGGAGGAGCACGGCGTCAGCGCCGGGGCCGACGCGGCCGACGGCGACACCGTGCCCCAGCCCGACCCCGCCACCCACGACGACGAGGGGGGCCGGCGATGATCACCACCTACGCCTGGATGGTGCCGCTCCTCGTGCTGCTGCCGCTCGTCGGCGCGGGCCTGGCCCTCGCGGCGGCGGGACGCACCTGGGTGCAGCGCGTGGTGAGCATGACGGTGCTCGGCGCCATGCTCGTCCTCGCCGGCGTCCTCCTGTGGGCCGCCGACCAGCAGGGCGCCCAGGTCGTCTACGTCGGGGGGTGGCTGCCCTGGGAGGGCATCGTGCTGGTGGTCGACCGGCTGGCCGCCCTCATGGTCATCGTGTCCACGACGGTGACCATGGGTGTGCTCGGGTACTCCATCGGCCAGGGCCAGAGCTCCTTCGACGACGAGAGCGACGGGCACTCCCCGCTACCGGTCTTCCACCCCACGATCCTCGTCCTCGCGGCGGGCGTGACGACGACCTTCATCTCCGGGGACCTGTTCCACATCTACGTCGGCTTCGAGATGCTGCTGGCCGCCAGCTTCGTGCTCCTCACCCTCGGCGGCACCGCCGAGCGGGTGCGCGCCGGCACCACCTACGTGCTGGTCTCCCTGCTCTCCTCGCTGATCTTCCTCATGGCGATCAGCCTGGTCTACTCGGCCACCGGCACGATCAACCTGGCCCTCCTGGCGCAGCGCATCGGCGAGCTGCCCGGCAGCACGATCGCCGTGCTCCAGCTCATGCTGCTCATCGGCTTCGCCGTCAAGGCCGCGGTCTTCCCGATGTCGGGCTGGCTGCCGGACTCCTACCCGACGGCGCCGGCGCCCATCACGGCCGTGTTCGCGGGCCTGCTCACCAAGGTCGGCATCTACGCGATCATCCGGGTGCAGACGCTGCTCTTCCCCACGTCGCGCCTCGAGGAGCTGCTGCTGTGGGCGGCGCTGCTGACGATGGTGGTCGGCATCCTCGGCGCGATCGTGCAGGACGACATCAAGCGGATGCTGTCCTTCACCCTCGTCAGCCACATCGGCTACATGCTCTTCGGCATCGCCGTCGGGTCGACGATCGGGCTGGCCGCCGCGATCTTCTACGTGGTGCACCACATCCTCATCCAGACCACGCTGTTCCTCGTGACCGGTCTGATCGAGCGCGTCGGCGGTTCCAGCGACACGGCCAGGCTCGGCAACCTGGCCCGCATCTCCCCGATCGTCGGGATCCTCTTCTTCATCCCGGCCATGAACCTCGGCGGCATCCCGCCCTTCACCGGCTTCCTCGGCAAGGTCGGTCTCCTCCAGGCGGGCGTGGACGATGGCACCTGGCTGGCCATGGTCGTCGTCGTGGCCTCGGTCGTCACCTCGCTGCTCACCCTGTATGCCGTCGCCCGCGTCTGGGGCCGGGCCTTCTGGTCCGAGAACCCCGAGGGCATCACCGGCAGCGGCCCGATCCGCGGCGGCCACCACCAGGCCCTGGGCCTGGGCGTGCTCGTGCCCACGACGGCCCTCGTCGCCGTGACCGTGGCGCTGAGCGTCGTCGCCGGCCCGCTGTACGACATCACCACCCGCGCGGCGGTGGACCTCATGATGCGCCAGCCCTACCTCGACGCCGTGCTCGGGCCGGGGGTGACGCTGTGATGCAGAGGTCCACCCGCCGCCGCGGCCGGGTCGCCTGGGGCTCGGTCCTCTGGCTCACCGCCGTGTGGGTGCTGCTCTGGGGCGGAGTCCCCACGCCGGTGACGATCGTCGGTGGCGTCCTCGTGGCCCTCGCCGTGCTCGTGCTCTTCCCGCTGCCGCGGGTCCAGGTCCGCCTCGTCGTGCGGCCCCTGGCCACGGTCGTGCTGCTCGCGCGCTTCCTCTACGACCTCGTCGTCGCCTCGCTCGAGGTGGCCTGGATCGTCATCGCCCGCGGTCCCACGACGCGCGGGGCCGTCATGGACATCGAGATGGCCGGGGACACGGAGCTGCTCCAGACGATCACCGCCGAGATGGTCGCGCTCGTCCCCGGCACGGTGGTCATCGACCTCGAGCCGCACCAGCGGCTGCTCACCGTGCACGCGCTGGACGTCAGCACCCTCAGGCAGGCCCAGGCCGTGCGTCGGCGGGTCCTGGCCCAGGAGGCGCGGGTGCTGCGCGCCTTCCACCCCGACCCCGGCTCCCTGCTGGACCCCCGCCGCCGGCGCGAGCAGCCGAGCTTCGCGACGGTGGAGCCGGAGGACCCCGACAGGGACCCGCGTGGGGTGCGCGCTGTCATCGACGCCGTGACGGAGGACGAACGATGAGCCTGGACCTGCTCGAGACCGTGCTCGCCTGGGCGATCGGCGCGCTGCTCGCCGCGTCGGCGCTGCTCGCGCTGGCCCGCATCACGATCGGCCCCAGCGTGCTCGACCGGGTCGTCGGCAGCGACGTGCTCGTGTCCATCGTCGTCTGCGCGCTGGGCGCCCAGGCGGCCCTGACCGACGGGTCGACGACGCTGCCGCTGCTGATCTCGCTGTCCCTCGTCGGCTTCCTGGGCTCGGTCGCGGTCGCGCGGTTCGTCGCCCGTGACCGTGACCCGGAGGTGCCGCGATGAGCTGGACGACCGTCGCCGACGTCGCAGGCCTGGTGTTCGTGCTGCTCGGGGCCGCGCTGTGCCTCGTGGCCGGTATCGGCCTCGTGCGCTTCCCCGACCTGCTGACCCGGATGCACGCGGGCACCAAGCCACAGGTGCTGGGGGTCCTGCTCGTCATCCTCGGCGTGGGCCTGCGCACCCGCTCGGGCCTGGACGTCGGCATGCTCGTGCTCATCGGGGTCTTCCAGCTGCTGACGATCCCCGCCGGCGCGCACATGGTCGGCCGCGCCGGTTTCCGCACCGGCCAGGTGGAGCTGGCCGACATCCACCTCGGCAGCCACGGCCGTCGGCTCCAGCCCGGCACCGGGCAGACCCGCGTGGCCACCGGCGAGCCGGCGGCCTCCACCGACGTCCCGCGCACCGCCGGCGACGAGCCGCGGGCGTAGGCCCCCGGGCTCAGGCCCGGCGCACCCGGACCGGTGGCGGGTCGGCCAGCGTGCGGGCCACGACGCAGTAGCGCTCGGTCAGCTCCAGCAGCCGTGCCACGGACTCGTCGTCGGCGTCGGTGTCCAGGTCGACGACGAGCTCGACGTCCGTGAGGCCGACGGGCGCCTCGCGGTCGACGGCGAGCGTGCCGCGGGCGTCCCAGGTGCCGTGCGCGGTGACCGACGCGGAGCGCACCTGCACCCCCGTCGCGGTCGCCACCGAGGCCAGGGTGACCCCGGCGCAGGCGACGAGCGCCTGGAGCACGATGTCGGCCGAGCAGGCCTGCGTGCCGTCCCCGCCGGTCGCCGGGTGCAGCCCCGCCACGACGTCGCCGGCCCACGTCGGCACCGTGGCGGTGAGCGCCTCCTGGTCGACCCGCGCGGTCGCGGTGCTGGTCACCACGGCCGTGCCCGGGTCCTCGCGGTAGGCGCTCTTGAGCGGGCGCTGGCG
>JASKZT010000166.1 GCA_030145965.1 Ornithinimicrobium sp. | reverse complement strand
CTCTTGCAGGTGTTGAACCGGTCGATGCGCAGCGGGGCGATGCCGATGTCGAAGAGCTCGTACGCCGGCGGCGCTCGGCGTTCCGGCGGGGGACGGCGTTCTCGATGACGGCGCCGCGACCGTGCCGGGCGTACTCCTGCAGCAGCGCGGGGGTGGAGGCCGTGACCAGGTCGGCCTCGCGGGCAGCCTGGCGGGCGAGCTGCCTTTCGATGCCCGGCCGGGGACCGGCCGGGCGGGGCACCGCCCCGGCGTCCTGGTCGGGGCTCGCCCCTCTCTCATCGGCAGGCGAGCCGCTGGACGGGTTCCGTCAGCGCCGGTTTCTCACCGGCAGACGGTCAGAGCCCGCGGTCGATGAACGACGCGGTGGGACGCTCGTCGCCGTAGGACATGCGGGCGGCGACGTCGCGCTGCCGCTGGGACTGCGTGATGCGCTCGACCAGGGTCTCGGCCACGGCGAGCTGGTGCTGGAGGAGCCGGGCCGCACGCTCGCGCAGGTCCGAGGGCACGGGGCCGAGGCCGGTGGGTGGCACCCAGTCCGAGCTGCGCCGTCCCCAGGCCGCGATCTCGTCCGCACGGCCACGGGCGAGGCTCTCTTGCGCGCCTAGGACGTCGCCCTCCAGCTCGGCGAGTGCCTCGTGCCAGTCCGCGGGGGGGCGGCGCCGGTTCCGGTCGCGGGCCGCCTGGTTGCCCGGCGACCCGTCATGCCCGGCAGGTGCGTACGGGCTCTGGCCGAAACCGGCCAGGGCCGAGCCGCTGACCGGGCCGACGGTCACGACGCCACGCCGGCCAGGGAGGCGGCGGCCTGGCGCCACGCGTCGCGCAGCGGCTCGACCACCTGGCGGCAAGAGGCGACGCGGTTGGCGTCCATCTTCAGGTTCGCCTGGACCAGCTCGTTGAGCAGCCAGTTGTAGAGCGCGGCCAGCCGGGGGCCGCCCTCCCACATGTCCACCTGCAGGCTGGACAGCAGCTCCACCACGATGGCCTGCGCGTGCTGCAGTTCGTCGTTGAGGCGAGGCCGGTCACCGGCGGAGATCGCCAGCTGAGCGCGCTCGAGATCGAGGGTCAACCGGTCGTACAGCATCACCAGCACCTGCTGCGGTGAGGCGGTGGCGACCGAGTCGCCGAGGTAGCGGGCGCGAAGCGAAGCGGCACTCATCGGTGGGGGCTCCTGGGGCGAAGGGGCGAGCGGGTGCGGCGGGAGATCAGGACGACTTGGGCAGCGAGCCGAGCTGCCCGGCCAGCCAGTTCGACTGGTTGTTCAGCGAGCTCAGCGCCACCTCCATGGCGGTGAACTGGCGCGTCAGCATCTGCTTGCGCTTGACCAACCTCACGTCCCAGGATGCGATGCGGTCCTGGAGGTCCCGGGCCTGGGAGTCCTTCCCCTTGGCCAGCGAGGTCAGGGTCCCGGTGGTCGCGTCCGAGGCGGCCCGCGCCACGTCGCGCAGGCGCTCGGCGATCCCGGGGACCGCGGCCACGGGGTTGCCGGTGGCGTCCGTGCCGGCGGGGGTCCCCGCCACGAGCCGCTGGGCGAGCGCGGGATCCGTGGTCAGCGCGGAGGTGAACGTGTCCTTGGCGAAGGTGAGCTTGCCGTCCCGGGTCAGCTGGAGGCCGATCTGGGCGGGGGAGTCGCTGCCGACAGCGGAGGAGAGGGCCTGGAGCAGCTGGCCACCGATCTGCGTGACGGCGAACTGGCCGCGCAGTGCGGCGGTGCTGCCTGGGGCGTTGGCCGTCTGCTTCCTGATCGTGTCCAGCGCGGAGTTCACCGCGTCGACCAGCCCGGACACCTTCGTGGTGATGGCCTCGGGGTCCGACACCACGCTGACGGTGACGGGGGTGCTCTCCGCCTTGCTCACCGTGATGGTGGTGCCGGCGAGGACGTTCTGGAACTCGTTGCTGGCCGACGTCACCGAGTAGGCGGCGGCGGTCGTGCCGACCCGGAGTTCGGCGTCCTGGCCGACGGTCGTGGCGCTGAAGGCCTCGGCCCCGGCGAGGGAGAAGGCGGCGTCCTTGCCCGAGGCCGCGGCGTTGATCTGGAGGGCGAACTGGCCGGTGCCGGTCTGCACCACGGAGGCGGTGAGACCGAGGTCGGTGCGCGCATTGACTTTCGCGGCGGCCTGGTCGAGCGTCTCGGTGCCGTCGAGGGCGATGGTGCCCTTGGTCGTGGTGCCGTCGGGGCTCATGACCTGGATGTCGGTGAGGTTCGCCGCCGTCGTCGTCGACGCCCAGCGCGTGGCGCTGACCGTGGAGTGCGCGGCCGCGACCGAGGTGACGGTGAAGGTGAGCGATCCGGGTGTGGCGCCTGCCGCCGAGGCGACGGTGACGCTGCCCGCCGAGCTGGTGCCCTTGGTGCTGGTCCAGGTCTCCGGCTTCCTCGCGGTCTCCGCCGCCGTGAGGATCGACTGCAGGGCGGTGTTGACGGTGCGGTACGCCGCGGCAGTGGACTGGGCCGTCGACAGCTTCGTCCGCAGCGCGTTCTGCGGGAGCGCCTCCAGCTTCATCAGATCCGTGACCAACCCCTTGGTGTCCATCCCGGACGCCAGGCCACTGATGCTCATCGTCATGCCACTGGCTCCTGGGCTCGACGGGACGGTGGTCGGTAAGTGGGTGAGGGGGGAGACCCGAGGGCCTCCCCCCTCACCGGGGTACTGCTGAGGAACCGTGCCTCAGCTGTTCAGCTGACCGGGGATCAGCGGAGCAGCGACAGGACGCCCTGCGAGGCCTGGTTGGCCT
>JASKZT010000137.1 GCA_030145965.1 Ornithinimicrobium sp. | reverse complement strand
ATGCTCGTCGACGCGGCGGGCGGGATGGCGGGCAGCGGGTTCAGCGCGCGGGTCGGCCCCGCGTGCCGCACCTGCTCGGCACGCTTCAGCTGCCCCGTGCAGCCGGAAGGACAGGAACGATGACCATGACCGCGGGGCAGACGACCTCGGCCGGGCCACGAGGGCCGGTGCGCCACCTCACCGCGGCCGAGCTCGCCGAGACCCTCGGCACGCCGCCGCCCACCCCCGAGCAGACGGCGGTCATCGAGGCTCCGCTCGCCCCGACGGTCGTCGTCGCGGGAGCCGGGTCCGGCAAGACCGAGACGATGGCCTCCCGGGTGGTCTGGCTCGTCGCCAACGGCCACGTCCACCCCTCCGAGGTGCTCGGCCTGACCTTCACCCGCAAGGCCGCCCTGGAGCTCGGCCAGCGGCTGGCCACCAAGCTGGACGCCCTGCGCGAGGCCGGCCTGTGGACCCCGGACGGATCCGGCGCCGACGGTGACGCGGAGGTGGGCCGCGGGCCCGAGGTGCACGACGCCTTCGACCTGCCCACCGTGTCCACCTACCACGCCTACGCCGGTCGGATCGTCAGCGAGCACGGGCTGCGGGTGGGCGTCGAGCCCGACGCCCAGCTCCTCTCCGAGGCCGCCTGCTGGCAGCTGGCCCACGAGGTCGTGTCCGCCCACGACGGTGACATGACCGCGATGACCTACGCGGAGTCCACGGTCGTCCGGGCCGTGCTGGCGCTCGCGGGCGAGCTCGGCGAGCACCTCGTCGACCTCGCCACCGCGCACCGGTGGGTCGAGGAGGTCGCGGCCCGGCTCGAGGCGCTGCCGGGGCGGGACGGCGCCCGGCCGCGGGCCGTGGGGCGCAACCTGGGGGCGGTGCTGCGGGCCCAGGCTCTCGTCTACCCGCTCGTCGACCGCTTCCGGGCCGAGAAGGCGGCACGCGGCGCGCTCGACTTCGGCGACCAGATGGCGCTGGCCGCACGCCTGGCCCGCGACGTGCCGGCCGTCGCGGACGCCGAGCGCGCCCGCTACCGGGCGGTGCTGCTGGACGAGTTCCAGGACACCTCCGAGGCGCAGATGGTGCTCATGAGCGCGCTCTTCGCCGGGGAGGAGCTGCCGGTGACCGCCGTCGGCGACCCCCACCAGTCGATCTACGGGTGGCGCGGCGCGAGCGCCGGGACGCTCACCCGCTTCCCCCGGGAGTTCACCGTCGGGAGCGCCCCGGCCCAGGTGCTCAACCTCAGCGTGTCCTGGCGCAACGACCGCGCCGTGCTGGCGGCCGCCAACGCCGTCGCGGCCGACCTGCAGGCCACCACCCGGATCCCGGTCGAGACCCTGCGTGCCGGCCCGGCCGCCGAGGACGGCACGGTCGAGGTGGCCCGCCTCGTCGACCACGTGGCCGAGGCCGAGCACGTCGCCGACTGGGTGCGCGAGCACTGGGGCCGGCCGGGGGCGCGCACGGCGGCGGTGCTCTGCCGGGCCCGCGCCCAGTTCCCCGTCGTCGTCGACGCGCTGCGCCGGCGCGGTCTGCCCGTGGAGGTCGTCGGCCTCGGTGGGCTGCTCGACACCCCCGAGCTCCTCGACCTCGTGGCGCTCCTCTGGGCGGTGCAGGAGCCGACGCGCGGCGACCAGGTGATGCGCCTGCTCACCGGACCGGTCTGCCGCCTCGGCGCGGCCGACGTGGACGCCCTGTGGGCCTGGGCGCGCGAGCTGGCCCGCCCACCGGCCGGCGCCCGGCACCTGGGCCGCGAGCACGCGCCCGTCCTCACGGAGGCCCTGGACCCACCCCCCGCCGACACCTGGGTGGGGCCCGCCGGGGAGCACCTGTCCCCGGAGGGCGCGGCGAGGGTGGCCTGGCTCTCCGGCGTGCTGCGCCGGCTGCGCTCCCTCGTCGGGCTGCCGCTGCCCGACCTCGTCGTCGAGGCCGAGCGGCTGCTGGGGCTGGACCTCGAGGTCGCGGCGGACCCGGACCTGCACCCCGCGTGGGGCCGTGCCCAGCTCGACGCCCTCGCCGACGTCGCCGGCGGGTTCGCCGCCGCCGCCGACCGGGTCAGCCTCGGCGGGTTCCTGGACTGGCTCGACGCCGCCCGTCAGCACGAGCGCGGCCTCGAGGAGGCCGAGGTGCCCGAGCTGGCCGAGATCAGCGTGGACGCGGGCTCGGTCCAGGTGCTCACCGTGCACGCCGCCAAGGGCCTGGAGTGGGACCTCGTGGCGGTGCCCGGCCTGGTGGAGGGGACCTTCCCCGCCGGGGGGTCGCCCGCCCGGGCCCAGGACGCGACCTGGCAGGTGCCCGAGCGCTCCGACAAGGGCTGGCTCACCGGGGTCGGCCGGCTGCCGACCCCGCTCCGGGGTGACCGGGAGGACCGCCCGGACCTGGGCTGGCGGTCCGTCGCGGACACGCACGAGCTGGACGAGGAGGTCGCCCGGCTCGGTCGCGAGGGAGGGGCCTACGCCATCCGCGAGGAGCGCAGGCTCGCCTACGTCGCCCTCACCCGGGCCCGGCACCGGATGCTCCTCACCGCGCCGGTGTGGTCGACCGGCAAGCGCCCCCGCGTCACCTCCCGCTTCCTCGACGAGGTGCGGGCCGACGCCGGCGTGGGCGCGACCGTCCGGGTGTGGGAGCCGATGCCGGACCCCGACGACCCGAGGGAGAACCAGAACCCCCGGCTGGCCGAGGAGGAGTCGGCCCCCTGGCCCGTGGACGCGCCGGCCCGTCGTCGCCACGTGCAGGACGTCGCCACCGCGCTGCTCTCCGCCCGGGCGGCGCGGCCCGAGGCGGCGGTCCGGGCCGACGGGGCGTGGGCCCAGCTGGCCCGGCAGCTCCTCCAGGAGCGCGAGACCGCCCGGCGCGCGGCACCGCAGGTGCCGCTGCCCGGGCACCTGTCGACCTCGGCGGTCGTGGAGCTCGCTCGTGACCCCGACCGTTTCCGCGCCCGGCTGCGTCGCCCGCTGCCGACCCCTCCGGCCGGTCACGCGCGCCTCGGGACGGCCTTTCACGCGTGGGTCGAGCAGCACTACGCGGCGGCCGCGCTCGTGGACCTCGACGACCTCGTGCCGCCGGAGGCCGAGCACGAGCCCGAGGAGGACCTGGAGGTGCTGCGCCGTCACTTCCTCGCCAGCGAGTGGGCCGGACGGGCCCCCCTCGCCGTCGAGGTCGGGGTCGAGACCGCCATCGGCGGGCGCAGCGTGCGTGGCCGTCTCGACGCGGTCTTCGCCGACCCCGACGGGGGCGTGACGATCGTGGACTGGAAGACCGGACGACCCGGTCCGCCCGAGCAGCAGCGCGTGCGGGCCCTCCAGCTGGCGGTCTACCGCGTCGCCTACGCACGGCTGACCGGACGAGACCCCAGGGTCGTGCGCGCGGCCTTCTTCTACGCCGCCTCCGGGGAGACGGTGCGGCCGCCCCTGCCGGACGAGGCGGAGCTCGAGGGTCTGCTGGCCGAGCTGGGCGACGCGGTCGCGGAGCCCGACGCCGGCTGACCGGGGGTCACGCCGGCGTCAGGAGGTCGGGGCGGGCTCAGCGACCGTCGGTCCGGTCCGGCGCCGGCATGCCGTAGAGCTCCTGCAGGCGCTCGTCGTCGCGCAGCTCGTCGCTCGGAGCGTCGTCGTCCGTGTCGTCCGTGTCGTCCGCCGTCGGCCCCGGCTCGGCGTCGTCCTGGGGCCGGGTGCCGTCAGGTGCGGCGAGGTCGTGGAGGGCGCCGTCGGCCACGTCGTCGTCCTGCGCGGAGGGCGTTCCGGCCGCCTCGTCGACGACCGCCCCACCGTCCTCGTCGTCGCCGTCACGGCCCGCCCCGGCCGCCCCGGCGACGGGGATCTGCACCGTCAGGTCGGCGTCGCCGTGCTCGGCCGTGCGCCGCCCGTGCTCGCCCTCCTCCTCGGCGCCCTCCTCCTCGGCGCCCGCCTCGTACGCCTCGTCGGCGAGCTGCTCGGGAGGGGAGACCTCGGTCGTGGCGTCGTCGCCGTCGTGCGGCACCTCGGCGGCCGCGGGCGCGTCGTCGTGGCCCTGCAGGGCGTGGGCGTCGTCCCCGTCCTCGGCCGCGCCGTCACCCGGTGCAGCCGTGGCACCCGCTGGCTGCGCGGCGGTGCCGGAGGCCCGGGCGGTCACGGGCACGAGGGAGTCGTCGGCCTCGGTGAGCCGGTCGACGCGGCGCAGCACCTCGACCACCCGACGGGCGGTCTCCTCGTCCCCCTCGGCCACGGAGCGCGCCAGCCCGCGCAGGTGGCGCAGCTCGGCCACGAGGCGGGCACGGGCGTGGAGGTAGGGGTCCGGCCGGTGGGCGCGCGCCAGGGTGTAGCTGTCGAGGACCGCGTCCCACGCCTGGCGGGAGGTCTGGACGTAGAGCGCGGCGAGGTCGACGGCAGGGTCGCCCACCATCGCCTCGTCCCAGTCCGTGACGGCCACGACGCGACCGGTGGAGGCGTCGTCCTCGTCGGTGAACGCCACGACGACGCGCGAGCCGGTGAACGCCCCGTGCACCGGGGTCGTCGCGAACTGCCACAGCGGGGCGGCCTCGAAGGCCTCCTCCCAGCGGGCGAGGAGGCCGCTGGGGACCCGTCCGGTCTCGGCCGCCCGGTCGACCTCCGCGACGGCGCGCTGGCGCGCGCCGGAGGCCTCGAAGACGGGCACGTCCTGCTCCTCGAAGACCGCCCGCGGGATGTTGTGCACCGCCGCGACGGCCCGGCCCACGGCGCTGGCCAGACCGGGACCGGCCGGCAGCCGGCGCAGCTCCAGCGGGCTGCCCTCGACGTGGGGGTAGACGACCGCGGCGCCGTCCTTGCCCACGGGTGCCTGGCCGGCCGCCGCCGGCACCTTGAAGGGGAGGTGGCGCGCGAGGTGGCGGACCAGCTCGTCGTTGCGCTGCAGCCGGGCGCCGGCGACCGGGCTCAGGGGGCAGCGCACGACCCACCGCCGCCCGGTGGCGTCCTCGACGAGGGCCGACTGCAGCCCGGCGGCGAGGTCGTCGTCGCCGGGGGCGACCGCCGCGACCGCGACCGGTTTCATCCCCGGGACCGCGGCGCTGGCGAGGGCGGCGAGGGCCAGGTCCGTGCGCATCACGGACCCCACCGTATGCGGTGCGACCGGCCCGACGAGGGAGGTGCACCGGCACGTCCCCCACGTCAGGGGCAGCACCTACAGTGGCCGGGTGAGCCGACCCGACGAGACCCTGCTGGACCTCGCGCTCTCCCGCGCGACCGTCGACCGGTCCGCCCGCGAGCGCGGCGACGACGCGACCGTCAGGGGTGCCCTGGAGGACCCCAGGACCCGCGTGCTCGTCGTACGGCAGGGGCGCAGCCGGGTGTGCGGGAACCCCGTGCGGCTGGTGCTGCGGGCCCCGGAGCCGGGGGACGCCGGACGTCCCCCGTGGTTCCTCGGCCGTCACGACGGCGTCGCCTACCTCGCCGTCGACGAGACCGGGGAGGGCGGCGAGCCCCGGCCCGAGGACGGCTGGCGCTCCCTGCGCGAGGTCGGGGCCGACCTCGACGACACCGAGGCGGGGCTGCTCACCACCGCGACCGCGCTGCACGGCTGGCACGGGCGCCACGGCCACTGCCCGCGGTGCGGAGCAGGGACCGAGGTCGTCCAGGGCGGGTGGGTGCGCCGCTGCCCGCAGGACGGCTCGGAGCACCACCCGCGCACCGACCCGGCGGTGATCATGGCCGTCGTCGACGACGAGGACCGCCTGCTGCTGGCGACCGGCCAGCCCTGGCCCGACGGGCGGGTCTCGGTGCTCGCGGGCTTCGTCGAGGCGGGGGAGTCGATGGAGGCCGCCGTCCGTCGGGAGGTCGAGGAGGAGGTCGGCGTGCAGCTGGGGCAGCTGGCCTACCGGGGCAACCAGCCCTGGCCCTTCCCCGCCTCGCTCATGCTGGGCTTCCGCGCCCGGGCCGTCACGACCGAGCTCACCGTCGACCCCGCCGAGATCCGCTCGGCCGCCTGGTACACCCGCGAGGAGCTGCGCGCGGGCATCACCGAGGGTCGGCTCACCCTCCCCTCGCGCGTGTCCATCGCCCGCATGCTCGTCGAGGAGTGGTTCGGCGGGCCGCTGCCCGACCCGGACGCGGGGCCGCGGTGAGCGCCGTCACCGGT
>JASKZT010000158.1 GCA_030145965.1 Ornithinimicrobium sp. | reverse complement strand
ACGCGCACCGCCTCGTGCTCACCGAGGTCGACCTGGCGGCCGAGGGCCGCACCCGCTTCCCCGACGTCGACCCCCACCGGTGGCGGGAGGTGTCTCGCGTGCGCGGCGAGGCGCCCGTGACCGCGTGGGTGACGTACGAGCGGCGGGGCGCGCGGGAGGTGCCCACACCCTGAGCCGGGCCGGACCCGGCGCTATCCTCGAGCGGGTGCAGCCCAGCGACCTCACCTCGATCCGCACCCTGTCCTCCCCCACCGTCCGCCCGGACGGCGCCGACGTCGTCGTGGCCCTGAGCCGCCCGGACGTGGAGGACAACCGCTACCGCACGAGCCTGTGGCGCCAGCGGCTCACCGCCGACGGCGCCGCGGACGGCCCGCTCGAGCGGCTGACCGCGGGCACCCGCGACAGCTCGCCCGTCTACTCCCCCGACGGCTCGCTGCTCGCCTTCCTCCGCGCCGGCGAGGACGGCCCCGCGCAGCTGCACGTCATGCCCGCCGACGGTGGCGACGGCCGACCGCTCACCGACGCGCCGCTGGGCGTGGGCGAGCCGACCTGGTCGCCCGACGGCCGCCGCGTCGCCTACGTCGCGCGCGTCCCGGAGGAGGGCCGCTACGGCACCGACGAGAAGGTCCGCCCCGACCAGGAGGCGCCCCGGCTCATCGAGCACAGCCGCTACCAGGCCGACGGCCTGGGTTACGTCCTGGACCGTCCGTCCTCGATCTTCGTCCTCGACCTCGACGAGCTGCCCGCCGGCGACGACGAGGACGCCGAGCGCCTGCCGGAGGCGCGGCAGCTGACGGCCGGCCAGGGTGACGACCGCTCGCCCGCGTGGCTGGACGACGAGCGGGTCGCCTTCGTCGCCTCCCGCGACGGCCGCGGCACCTGGCGTCCCGACACCCTCGTCTCCGACGTGTGCTCGGTCGACCTGCGGGGCAAGGGCTTCCGCCGCCACACCGACGGCACGGGCTCCGTGGGCAGCGTCCACGTCGCCGGCGACGGCACGGTGGTCTACGGCGTGGGCGACCTCGGGCCGAGCGGCCAGGACTTCGTCGCCCGCAGCGCCGTCCTGCGCCGCCTGGACGACCCTGCCACCGCCCTCACCGACGCCGGGACCGACCACCTGGCCTGCGCGCCGGCGCTCGGCGTCGGCGGCACGCTGGTCGCGGCCGTGGAGCACCGCGGCGACACCGTCGTCCGCGACGTCGACACCGGCCGGGTGCTCCTCGACGGCCACGTCTCGGTCGACGGCCTCGCCGTCGGCGGGGGCGTGGTGGCCGCCGTGGCCGGCACGCGCACGTCCTACGCCGAGCTGTTCGTCGGCCCCGTCGGCCAGCGGCTGCAGCAGGTCACCGACCTCGCCCGCCACCTCACCGGCACCGCGGCCCCGATCGAGCCGGAGGAGCTGGAGACCACCGCGGAGGACGGCTACCCGGTCCACGGGTGGCTCTTCCGGCCCACGACCAGGCCGCGCCGCAAGGCGGGGCACCCCGTCGTGCTCATGATCCACGGCGGCCCCTACACCCAGTACTCCGGCAACCTCTTCGACGAGGCCCAGGTCCTCGCCGGCGCCGGCTACGCCGTCGTCATGGGCAACCCGCGCGGCGGCTCCGGCTACGGCGCGGCGCACGGGCGCGCGGTCAAGGAGGCGATCGGCACCGTCGACGTCGCCGACCTCACGGCGCTGCTCGACCATGCGCTGACCGCCGCCGACCTGGACGGCTCGCGCGTCGGCGTCCAGGGCGGCAGCTACGGCGGCCTCATGACCACGTGGCTCGTCGGCCACTCCGACCGCTTCACCGCCGCCATCAGCGAGCGCGCGGTCAACGCGTGGGACTCCTTCGCCGGCACCTCCGACATCGGGTGGTTCTTCGGCGACGAGTACGCCGGCGACCACGTGCTCGACCAGTCGCCCCTCACCTACGCCGACGACATCAGGACGCCGACGTTCATCATCCACTCCGAGCGCGACCTCCGCTGCCCCCTCGAGCAGGCCCAGCGCCTCTACGCCCGGCTGCGGCGCAACGGCGTGCCGACCCGGCTGCTGATCTTCCCGGGCGAGGGGCACGAGCTGTCGCGCGCCGGGCAGCCGCGCCACCGGGTGCAGCGCTTCGAGCACATCCTGGCCTGGTGGGAGGAGCACCTGCGCTAAGGCGGGCGCCGGGCCCGACAATGGTGCCCGTGCACACCGACGCGACCCAGGACCGCGACCGACGGCTCCTCGCCTGGCTGGGGGCGGGGCTGCTCGCGGGCGGCATGCCGACGCAGGAGGTCGAGGAGGACGTGCGGCAGGCCGCGCGCTCGCTCGGCCACCCCGGCGCGCAGGTCGCGTGCCTGCCGCGCGGCCTGCACGTGGGGCTGGGGACCGGCCTGCCCTCGGCCTTCGAGCAGGTCGACGGTCCGCTGCGCCTGGACCAGCTCGCCGACGTCTCCACCGTGCTCGCCGGCCTGCGCTCCGGCCGGCTGGGCGCCGACGAGGCGCTCGACCGGCTCGGGACCCTGCGCGCACGGCCGCACCGGTACGCCGTCGGCGGGCTCGTGGGCGGTGGCGTGCTCGTGGGCACCGGCATCGCGCTGCTGCTCGCGCCCGCATGGCCGTCCGTGCTCTTCGGCGCCCTGCTGTCCCCGGTTCCCGTCGGGCTGATGCTGCTCGGCGGGCGCAGCCGCACGGTCGCCACGCTGCTGCCCTTCCTCGCGGCGTTCCTCGTGGCGCTCGCCTCCTTCGCCGCCGCGGGGGCCGGGCTGGTCGAGGCCCCGCTCTGGACGCTCGTCGCGCCGATCGCCGTGCTGCTGCCGGGGGCCACGATCGTCACCGGCCTGGTCGAGCTGGCCGCCGGGTCCATGGTCGCCGGCGCCTCCCGCCTGGCCCACGGCTCGGTGCAGCTGCTCCTCTTCGCGCTCGGGGTCGCCGGCGCCGCCGCCCTCCTGGGGGTGCCTGCGACGCTGCTCGACCCCGCGCGGCCGGTCGCCCTCGGCTGGTGGGCCCCGCTCGTGGGCATCGTCCTCGTCGTGGTCGCCATCTCGCTCATGGAGTCGCTGGGCCCCTCCATGGCGCCGTGGCTGCTCGTGACGGCCCTCGCGACCTACCTCGCCCTCGAGCTGGGGCAGACGGTGACCGACATGCGGTGGGCGGGCGCCTTCGCCGGGGCGGTCGCGGCCATCCTCGTCGCGACCGTGGTCGAGCTGGTGCGCCCGCAGCTGCCGCGCTCGGTCGCCTTCCTCCCGAGCTTCTGGATGCTCGTGCCCGGGTCGTCGGGCCTGGTCTCCGTGGCCGGCCTGGAGGCCGGACCCGACGCCGCGCTCACCGCCGTCGTCGGCGTGACGCTGGTGGTCACCGCCATCGCGCTCGGCGTCGTGGTCGGCGCCGCCCTGGCCTTCCCCGTGCGCGGCGCCGCCCGGCGCACGGGGCTCGTGCACCTGCTCCGTCTCGTCCGCCGCGACCGCCCGGCGCCACCCTGACCCGGCGCCCGGGCCGGCGGCTCAGACGGGCGGGATGGCGCGGTGGCGCGTGGAGAAGTGACGGTCGCGGCGCGAGGCGTAGCGCAGGCGGCGCACGACCTCCTCGCGCAGGTCCTCCGGCTCCACGACCGCGTCGATGACGAGGTCGGCGGCGAGGCGCTCGAGGTCGACGTCCTCGACGTACTCGGCGCGGCGGGCCTCGACGAAGGCCCGGCGCTCCGCCTCGTCGGCGATCTCGGCGATCTTGTTGGCGTAGACCGCGTTGACCGCCGCCTCCGGACCCATGACCGCGATGCGGGCGGTCGGCAGCGCGATCGTCGCCTCCGGCCCGAAGCCCGGCCCGCCCATCGCGTAGAGCCCGGCGCCGTAGGCCTTGCGGACGACGACGCACAGCTGGGGCACCGTCGCCTCGGAGACGGCGGAGACCATCTTGGCGCCGTGGCGGATGATGCCGCCGCGCTCGACCTCCGAGCCGATCATGAAGCCCGGCACGTCGGCGAGGTAGAGCAGCGGGATGCCGTAGGCGTCGCAGAGCCAGATGAAGCGCGCGGCCTTGTCGGCGGAGTCGGAGAACAGCACCCCGCCCTTGACCGCGGAGTTGTTCGCGACGATGCCGACCGTCCTGCCCTCCACCCGGCCCAGCCCGACGACGAGCTCGGCGGCGAAGAGCGGCTTGATCTCGAAGAAGCTGTCCGCGTCGACGAGCCCCTCGACGACCTCGTGGACGTCGAAGGGCACCGACTCCGCCTCGGGCACCGTGCCGCGGTCCAGCGGCACCGCCGGCGCCTCGGGCTCGTAGGTGGGCACCGGGTCGTGCCACGTCTCGGGCAGGTAGGAGAAGAGGTGGCGGGCCAGCTCGATGGCCTCCTCGTCGTCCGAGGCCAGCAGGTCGCCGACGCCGGAGACGGTGCAGTGCATGCGCGCGCCGCCCATCTCCTCCAGGCTGACCGTCTCCCCCACGACCATCTCGGCCATGCGGGGGCTGCCGAGGTACATCGAGGCGTTGCCCTCGACCATGATGA
>JASKZT010000107.1 GCA_030145965.1 Ornithinimicrobium sp. | reverse complement strand
TCGACGAGCTCGGCGGAGGCGTTGGGGGTGGTCGGGTAGAGGATCGAGCCGGAGACCCACTCGCCGTCGATCGCGCTGTAGGCGCCCTGGTGGTGCAGGTCGATCATGTAGTCGATGTCGTAGACGCCCAGCACGTTGTCGTGCAGCGCCCTGGTCTCCGGCTGCTCGCGCAGGACGTGGTCGCGGTTGAGGTCGACCCCCACCGCGTTGGCGCGGGTGAGGTGCCGGTCCCCGTGGGCGAGGTAGCCGTCGAGGGAGAAGTCGACGTCGCCCATGGCGCCGTCGGGGTTCAGCATCGGCACGACGAGGATGTTGACGCCGGAGAGGACGTCGCGGCCACGGCCGGTGCCCAGGTGCTTGATGAACTCCAGGGCGCCCTCGGTGGTCAGCTGCTCGTTGCCGTGCTGCTGGGTCAGGTAGAGGATCGTCGGGTTCTCCGGGTTCGAGACCCAGGAGGCGAGGTAGAGGTCGCGACCCTTGACCGACTGGCCGATGACCGTGAGGTCCATCGCCGGCTGGCGGGCGTCCTGCTTCTGCAGGAAGGAGACCATGTCGTCGTAGGTGGACAGGTGGGCGGTGGTGATGTTGCCGTTGCCGTTCCACTCCGGGCCGTTGCCCACCGCGAGGGCGGGGACGGTGGCGAGGGCGAGCGGGGCGGCGACGAGGGCAGCGACGATGCTGCGTCGGGTGAGCTCCATACCTGCACGGTAGGGACCCCGCGCCCGGGCGCGGAACCCCTCTGACCCAACCCTGACCGAACCCAGACCCTCCCTTTACCCGCCCCTCACAGGGTGAGGAGACCGCGCACGACCGCCGCCAGCCCCCCGAGCGCGGCGAGGGTGACGGCCGCGCGGCTGGCCGCCCGCGCCGTCACCCGCGACGCGACGGCACCACCCACGGCGATGCCGAGCAGGACCGCGGCGACGGCCAGACCGATGAGCCACCAGGGCGGCGTCCACGTCTCCACCGGGGTGAGCACCGTCTTCACCAGCACCGACAGCCCACCCATCGTGAGGTAGACCGGCTGCATCGTCGCCGCGAAGGACGCCTGCGACCACCGCACGAGGCGGGCGTGCACGACCATGACAGGAGCCGCCACACCCGCCGTGGTGTTGAAGGCGGCGCCCAGCAGCCCGGCGAGCGGGGTCACCCACCAGCGGCGGACCTCGGGCAGCCGGCCCAGCGCGGCCGCGAGCGTGCTCGCGCCGAGGGCGAGCAGCACCACCGCGCCGACGAGCACCTGGAGGGCCGCGGGCGGCACGCTGCGGACGACGAGCGCGCCCAGGACCGCCCCGGGCACGGCGCAGACCCCGATGAGCAGCGCCCGGCGCCAGTCCACCGCGCGGTGCACGGCGAGGGTGAGCAGGAGGGCGGAGACGGCCGTCGTCGCGTTGGCCAGCAGGACGCCCGGCGCCGCGCCGAGCAGCACCGCGAGCAGTGGCGCGACGACCAGACCCATGCCGGTGCCCGACACCCGCTGCAGGGCGGCACCGAGGGTCACCGCCGCCAGGATGACGAGGACGGTGCCGAGGCCGAGGGTCATGCCGGCCATCTTGCCTGCCGGTCGGCCCGGTCGTCCCGGGGGCCCGTCAGGTGGGCCGGGAGGACCTGGTCCGGGTCAGCGCGGGACGCGCAGGCTCCACGCGTCGTCGAGCAGCCGCCAGCGGCGCCGGTCGACCCGCCGCTCCTCGACGTCGCCGTCGGCGTTCACCCGGAAGGCGTCGCGGGCCGACACGGCCTCGACGACCACCTCCGTGCCGCGGGCGACCCGGACGTCGTCCCGCTCGGCGTGCCGGCCGCGGCGCAGTGCCCGGGCGAAGCCCACCCGCGAGCGGGCCGAGGTGCCGCACGCCACGACGACGTCCGCCTGCCCGTCCTGCGGCCTGGCCTGCGGGGCGATCGGCGTGCCGCCGCCGACCGAGGACCCGAGGGCGACGCTGACCATGAGCACCGCGTCGCGGCCGTCCACGAGGGTCTGCCCGTCGACGACCACCCGCAGGTGCCACCCCTTCCGGGTCAGGCCGGCGAGGACGGCGCCCCAGAGGTAGGCCGCCCGGCCGAGCACCCCCTTGACCTCGGCCGCGTGCGCCGTCGCCTCGGCCGCGACGCCGCAGTGGACGACGTTGGCCACGACCTGGCCGTCGTCGTCCACGAGCAGGGCGCGGCGCTGGGGCGCGCCGCGGACCGCGACGTCGGCGGCGGGCTCGAGCTCGAGGGGGATGCCGGCGTCGCGGGCCAGGTCGTTGCCGGTGCCGAGCGGGACGACCCCCACGGCGCCGGCGCGGCCGAGGAGGTCCTGGTCGTGCAGCTCCTGCAGGAGCCGGCGCACCGAGCCGTCCCCCCCGACGACGACCACGTCACGCCCCGCCGCCGAGGCGACGGCCGCGGCATACTCCTCGTCCGGGCCGGCGTCGCGCACGTCCACGCCGGCCGGGCAGCAGCGCTCGAGCGACCGGCGCACCTGCTCGACCCGCTCCTCCTCGGCCGAGCCGGCGGAGACGTTGACGAGCACGAGGACGGGGCTGTCGACCATGCGGCCGACCCTAGACCCGCGGGCTGCGCGTCCTCGGCGGGTCGGCCGGAGCGGTCGGTCCAGGCGGCCCGGGTGGCCGTGGCGTGACACGATCGAGGGGTGGACCCACCCCTCCCGCCCCGTGCCGAGCTCTACGCGGCCCTCGTCGAGTTCGACGAGAGCCGGGCGGTCGCGGTCCTCGACGGCTACCGCGAGGAGCAGGGGCTGGGGCCCCTCGTGGGGGAGCTGGTCCTGCCCGTCATGCGCCAGGTGGGCCTGGACTGGGAGAGCGGGACCGTCTCCGTGGCCCAGGAGCACCTCGCCACCCAGCTCGTCCGCTCCTACCTGGACGCGCTGCGCCGCCCGCCCGTCGTCGACGGGCCGCAGGCCTGGCTCGCCTGCCCGCCGCGCGAGCTGCACGACCTCCCGCTGCTGGCGCTCGCGCTGCTGCTGTGGGACCAGGGCTGGGACATCCGGTTCTTCGGGGCCAACACCCCCCTGCACGACCTGCTCCGCGCCGTGCGCATCTCGGGCCCCGAGATCGTCGTCGTCTCCGGCGACGACCCGCGCAAGCTGCGTCGGGCGCTCGTGCCGCTCGACCTCCTGGCGGCCGAGACCGCGCTCTACCTCGGCGGCCGCGCGACCGAGACGCTCGGCGAGCGGAGGCTGCCGG
>JASKZT010000101.1 GCA_030145965.1 Ornithinimicrobium sp. | reverse complement strand
GGCTGTCCTGGTAGCAGAACGTCTTGACGTTGTAGCCGGCCTCGCCCATGGTCGCGCCGGCGGCCGCCCCGGCCAGCCCGGTGCCGACGATGATCACGTCGAGCTTGCGGCGGTTGGCGGGGTTGACGAGCGCGGCGTCGAACTGCCGCTGCGTCCACATCTGCGCGATGTCGACCTGGGGGGCCTTGGTGTCGGCGATGGGCGAGCCCTCGCGGTAGAGCCCTTCGATCAGCGTGTCTGTCATCTTTGTCAAAGGTCCTTAGTCGACGAGCCCGAACAGGATGGCGAAGGGCGGGATGAGGAAGCCGACCACGATGATGGTCGTGACCAGGATCGAGGTCAGGCGGATCTGCTCGGCGCGGCGCAGGGAGGTGTTGAGCCCCAGCGTCATCGCGGCACCCCAGATCCCGTGCAGGAGGTGCATGCCGAGGGCGATCATGGCCAGGGTGTAGATGCCGACGCCCCACCAGTGGCCGAAGCTGTCGATCACCCGGGCGGCCGGGCTGGCGTGGGCATCGCCGATCGTCACCGTCTGCCAGGTGAAGTGCATGAGGTGGAAGACCACGAAGGCGAGCAGCGCGAGGCCGCCCCACCGCATGGCCGCGGCGTAGAAGTTGCCGTAGCCGGGGCGGGTCTTCTGGTAGCGCACCGACCGCGCGGCCCGCGCGCGGCGCCACAGGACGACCCCGGACCACACGTGGGCGACGAGCGCGACGAGCAGGCCGACGCGCAATACCCACAGCAGGCCCTTCTCCGGCAGCATCGGCTCGCCGAAGGTGCGGATGTGGTGGGCGTACTCGTCGAACGCCTCCCGCCCGGAGAGGATCATCAGGTTGCCGTACATGTGCAGCAGCAGGTACCCGAGGAAGAACAGACCGCTCGCGGCCATGATCGTCTTCAGCAGGATGCTGGACGTGACCTTACGGTCACCGCGCGCGGGAAGTGTTGAAGTGGCCACGTAGGCAGATTACTACCCGTCCCCGACGGTCCCGGTCGCGGCATGGCGAGCACCTACGATGACCGGTATGGAGTTTCTGCGGGCTCGGCTGCTCGGGCCGGAGCCCCGCTCCCTCGCCAGGTCGGACCGTGTGGCCTGGGTCGGCGTCCTCCTCGTGACCCTCGTCGGGGGCGCGGTGCGCCTCTGGCGCCTCGGCTACCCCGACCGCCTGGTCTTCGACGAGACCTACTACGTCAAGCAGGCGTGGTCGCTGCGGCTCTACGGGCACGAGCGGGAGATCAAGGACGAGATCGAGGACCCCAACGCCCTCTTCACGGGCGGCACGATGACCATCTGGGACGACCGCCCCGACCTCGTGGTCCACCCGCCTCTCGGCAAGTGGATGATCGCCCTGGGCGAGATGCTCCTGGGCCCGGCCGACCCGGCCGGCTGGCGGCTGAGCTCCGCGGTCGTGGGGACGCTCTCGATCCTCCTGCTCGGCCGGATCGCGTGGCTCCTGTGGCGCAACGCCCTGCTCGCCGTCGCGGCGGCGGCCCTCCTCGCCGTCGACGGCCACCACTTCGTGCAGTCCCGGATCGGGCTGCTGGACATCTTCGTCATGTGGTGGGCGCTGCTCGCCTTCCTCTTCCTGCTCCTCGACCGTGACCAGGCTCGCCGGAGGCTGGCGCGGCGGTGGGGCCCCTGGTGGGAGGCCACCCGCGCCCGGCCCGTGCCCACGAACCCCCTCCGGCGCTGGCTGCGGTGGTGGGGGCCGGGCCTGGGGATGCGCTGGTGGCGGGTGGCGGCCGGCGTCAGCCTGGGCCTGTGCATCGGCACGAAGTGGTCCGGCCTGTTCTTCCTGGCCGTCTTCGGCCTCATGACCGTGTGGTGGGACATCGGCGCGCGCCGCGCCGCCGGCGCACCGGGGTGGTTCGCCGGCGGGGTGGTGCGCGACGGCGTGCCTGCGTTCCTGGCGACGGTGCCGGCCGCGCTGGTCACCTACGTCGTGACCTGGGCCGGATGGTTCGCCACCCCGGGCGGGTGGAAGCGGCGGTGGGCCGACCAGAACCCCGCCGAGCCCGGGTCCCCGGCCGCGCTCCTGCCCGGGCCGCTGCGCTCCCTGTGGGCCTACCACGCGGAGATGATGACCTTCCACGTCGGGCTGCAGAACGAGCACGCCTGGAAGTCCAACCCGTGGAGCTGGAGCGTGCAGTGGCGCCCGACGCTCTTCTACAGCGAGTGGCCGAGCCGGGGCGAGAAGGGCTGCGACGCCGCCAGCTGCGTGGAGTACATCGCCTCGCTCGGCAACCTCTTCGTCTGGTGGGGCGGCACGCTGGGCCTGGTCGTGGTCGCCTTCCTCTGGCTGCTGGGCCGCGACTGGCGGGCCGGCGCGGCCCTGTCGGGCATCGTCGCCGGCTGGCTGCCGTGGTTCCTCTACCAGAGCCGGACCATCTACAGCTTCTACGCCGTGGCGTTCGTGCCCTGGCTCGTCCTCGTCGTCGTCTGCTGCCTCGCGCTCGTCCTCGGCCCGGCGGAGGCCCCACCGCGACGGCGCCGATGGGGCGCGGTCGCGGTGGTGGCCTACCTCGTCCTGGCGGCGGCGTGGTTCGCCTGGTACCTCCCGGTGCACACCGCCCAGGTCATCCCCCGGCAGGAGTGGAACCTGCGGCTCTGGTTCGACTTCTGGACCTGACCCGCTGAGAGCGGCGGCAGACCGGCCCGGCCGCTCGCGCTCGGGCGGACCTAGGAGTCCAGGCCCATCGCCTCGGCGATCTTGAGGTGGGGCGCGCCCTCCTCGGCACGGCCGGCCCGCTGCAGCGTGCGCGCCAGCAGGAGGTGGGCGTAGGCGTCGCTGGGCCAGCGCTCCAGCATCCCGCGCAGCACGGACTCGGCCCTCCCCAGCGCGGCCGCGTGGTAGAAGGAGCGCGCGAGCAGCAGGGTCACCTCGGCGTTGTCCGGGTTGGCCTCGACGAGCGGCTCCAGCAGCGCGGCGGCCCGCCCGTAGCTCTTGGTCTCGAAGAGGAAGGTGGCCCGGCCGTAGCGCGCGTGGTCGTCGAGCTCCTCGTCGGAGGGCAGCCCCACCGGGGGCAGCCCCTCGGGGGTCCCTCTCCCGCGCAGCATGTCCTCGAAGTCGCTCATGGCAACCACTACGCCAGCAGGTCGTCCAGCATTCCCGGCGCGGCGCGGCGGGCCAGCTGCACGGCGGCGCCGACGGGGATGTCGGGCGCGGTGACCTGCTCCGCCCCGGCCGCGGTCGTGGCGACGAGGTCGCACAGGCCACGCCGGCGCTGGAAGAAGGACTGCTGCACGACCCAGCCGATGACGCCTGCGGTCTCGAGCACCTCGCGGGTGCGCACGAACGCGCCGGTCTGGACCACGAGGTGACGCTCGGTCAGGCCGTGGCCGAGGTTGCGCCAGGCGCTCTCGGCGACCACCGCGTTGGCGAGCCCCACCACGGCGAGCAGCACGAGGGGTCCCCACCAGGGGAGGACGTCGAACCACCAGACGTCGGTGAGGTAGGTCGGCACGGCGAGCAGGCCGACGAGGAAGAGCGTGCCCCACTGGTGACGCAGGTGGATCCGCCGGCGGGCGGCCTGCCCGTGACCGGTGAGCGACATCGTCAGCGCACCGGTCTCCTCCAGCAGCTCGTGGCCGACGTCGGTGACGACCGAGCGGGGGGCGGGCGGCAGCACCTTGACGGTGCCGCCCGTGCCGACGCCGGTGGCGATGGCGGTGAGCTCGCCGCCGCGGACGAGCCGCAGCAGGAAGGGCTCGCCCATGCGGGCGCCGCGGACCTTGGCCCGCTCGACGGTCTGGCTGTGGGTGGTCAGCAGGCCGCGCGTGATGCGCAGGTTGCCCTTCGGCTCGCGCACGACCCGCAGGTTCCACCAGGTCAGCACATAGGTGACGGTCGAGACGACCACCCAGGCGACGACGACCGTGAGGACCAGGGCGCCGACCAGCACGAGCACCGCCTGCGCGACGACCCACTGCCACGCGTCCTGGGCGACCTGGACCTGGTTGACGGGCAGGTCCTCGCCGAACTGCGCCAGCACGCCGACGGCGCCGGCGACGACGACGAGGCTGGAGAGGCTGAACGGCGCGTAGCGCAGCCAGCCCCAGTCGATGCGGGCCAGCTCGACCTCGCCCGCGGCCGGTGCCGTCGCGGGGCGCCCGTCCTCGCGGACCCCGTCGGAGCCGGCCGCGGCGTGGTCGGCGCCGGCCGCGGCGCCCGGGCGCACCTCGGCGCCTTCGACCTCCCGGGACCGGCCCAGGAGGAAGGTGCGCAGGTCGGCGGCCTGCTGTCGGCTGACGCCGTCGAGCTCGATGCGCGAGCTGTCGACGCCGGTGCCGACCTTGACCTTGGCCATCCCCAGGATGCGGTGCAGCGGCGAGGACTCGATGTCGACGCTGCGCACCCGGTCCAGCGGCGCGGTGAGGATGCGGCGGCTGAGCAGGCCGGTGCGCAGCTGGAGCTGCTCGTCGGTGAAGCGGAAGCGGGTGATGTACCACGACGCCGCACCCGCGATCACGGCGATGACCGCACCTGCCGCGACGGCCACGAGCCACCACGGACGGCCCTGCCCGTCGCCGCCGCCCCTGCTGAGCCCGAAGACCGCGAGCAGCAGGGGCACCGCGAAGGAGCCGAGGATCCGCACGGGGTGCACGAGCAGCATGCGGGGGCTCTGGCGCTGCCACTCCTGCGCACCGCCCGGGACCGGTGGTGCGGTCGGGCCTCCCGGCGGGGGCGGTGCGCCCGGGCCGGCCGCGACGACCGGCGCGCCGGTGGGCGGCGGCAGGTCGGCGGTGGTCACGTGGCGTCCCCGCTGGTCTGCCCGGTCACCCGGGCGAGGTCGGCGGTCACCCGGTCGGCGAGGTCGCTGTCGAGGCAGGGGATGGTGATGGGGCCGGCCGCCGACGCGGTCGTCACGGTGATGTTGGCCAGGCCGTAGAGCCGCATGACCGCGCCGCGGTGGGTGTCGACGGTCTGGACGCGGGACAGCGGCGCGATGCGCTGGTCGCGGGAGAGCCAGCCGGTCTGCACGAACACCCGCTCGCCGGTGACCTCCCACCGGGTGCGGCGGTAGCGGATCGCCGGCTCGAGCACGACCTCGACGACGTTGCCCGCCATGACGAGCACGAAGATCCACACCAGCGCCGTGGACCACCAGGGTCCCTCCGGGAGGAACCAGGCGCCGGCGAAGAGCACGGCCCAGGTGATGACGCCGCCGATGAGGGCGTTGACCGTCCAGTAGCGGACGGCCTTCGGGCTGACCCGGTGGGCGGGCTCGCGCAGCCCCCCGGGCGCGCGTCCGCCCTCGGCCGGCCGCGCCGTCTGCCGGCCGGGGGCCTGGACGACGCTCATGCGAGGGTGGCGACCAGGAGCGCCTTGATCGTGTGCAGCCGGTTCTCCGCCTGGTCGAAGACGACGCTGGCCGGAGACTCGAAGACCTCGTCGGTCACCTCGACGCCGTCGCGCAGGTCGGGGCGCCGGGCGAGGAGCTCGGCGCCGACCGCGGTGCGGTCGTCGTGGTAGGCGGGCAGGCAGTGCATGAAGCGGACCTCCGGGTTGCCGGTGGCCGCCATGAGGTCGGCGTCGACCCGGTAGGGCAGCAGGGTGTCGATCCGCTCGTCCCAGGCCGCCGGCGGCTCCCCCATCGAGACCCAGACGTCGGTGTGGACGAAGTCGACGCCACGGACCGCCTCGCCCGCGTCCTCGGTGACGGTGAGCCGCGCGCCCGTCTCCTGCGCCACGCGCCGGCACAGCTCGACGACGTCAGGGGCCGGCTGCAGGGCCTGCGGCGCCGCGATGCGCACGTCCATCCCCAGCTTGGCGCCGAGGAGCAGGAGCGAGTGGCCGGTGTTGTTGCGGGCGTCGCCGAGGTAGGCGAAGGCGAGGTCCTCGTCGCGCCTGCCCGCCGGGCGGTGCTCGACCATCGTCAGCGCGTCGGCCAGCATCTGGGTGGGGTGCCACTCGTCGGTGAGCCCGTTGTAGACCGGCACCCCGGCAGACCGCGCGAGCTCCTCCACGGTGGCCTGGCTCGCACCGCGGTACTCGATGGCGTCGTACATCCGCCCGAGCACCCGGGCGGTGTCGCGGATCGACTCCTTGTGCCCGATCTGGGTGCTGGAGGGCTCGAGGAAGGTCGTGTGGGCGCCCTGGTCGGCGGCGGCGACCTCGAAGGCGGCGCGCGTGCGGGTGGAGGTCTTCTCGAAGACGAGGGCGACCGAGCGGCCGACGAGGCGTCGCTCCTCCTGGCGCGCGGCCTTGGCGGCCTTGAGCTGGCCGGCGAGGTCGACGAGGTGGCGGATCTCCGCCGGCGTCTCCTCCACCAGCGACAGCAGGCTGCGACCTCTCAGGTTGACGGCCACGTGCGGGTTCCTCCCTCGGTCGACGACGGGGCGCCTGGCGCCCCGGAGGCGTCCAGCGTATCCGCCGGGGTGGCGGCCCCGCCCGGCCGGTGGGGGAACGGGAAGGACCCCGTCCGTCCCGCAGAACGCGGGGACGGACGGGGTCCACCGGTGGAGCTGAGGGGATTCGAACCCCTGGCCTTCTCATTGCGAACGAGACGCGCTACCAACTGCGCCACAGCCCC
>JASKZT010000038.1 GCA_030145965.1 Ornithinimicrobium sp. | reverse complement strand
TCCCGGCCGGGGACGACGGCCACGACCTGCTTGGCCAGGCTGTCGACGTCGGGGCCGAACATCGGGTGCAGCCCCAGGACGGGGCCCGGGTGGGTCTCGAGCATCGCCTCGAGCGCGGCCCGCTTGGTCGAGGTGAGGTCCACGAGCAGGCAGTCCGCCGGCAGGGGCGGTAGGCCGCGGACGACCGTCACGGTGTCGTGGATGGGCACCGAGACGAGCACCATGCCGGCGTCGGCGACCGCGGCCGCCACCTGCTCGGCGGTGTCGCCGTGCTCCACCACCCGCACCTCGTAGCCGGACAGGGAGAGCAGCCGGCCGAAGAGCGACCCCATCTTCCCTCCGCCGCCGACGACCACGACGGGGCCCAGGTCGGGGGCCTGACGGGTGAAGCCCATGTTCTTCTCGTGGGCGTAGGCCTCGCGCATGCACCGGCGCAGCACGTCCTCGACGAGGTCCGGGCTCACCCCGTGGTCCGCCGCCATCCGGCGCTTGGCCTCGATCATGGCGCTCTCGCGCTCGGGCGCGTAGATGGGCAGCCCGTGGCGGCCCTTGACCTCGCCTACCTGACCGACGAGCCGCAGCCGTCGCGCCAGGAGGTCGACCAGCTGCGCGTCGACCTCGTCGATCTGGTCCCGCAGCTCGGCCAGCGGGGCCTCGCCCGCCGGATCCTCGGCCTCCTCGAGGTGACGTCCTGGCATGCCCGCGATCCTAGTCGCCGCCCCCTCTACACTCTGACCACCGGCCCCCGTAGCTCAATGGATAGAGCACCGGCCTTCTAATCCGTAGGTTGCAGGTTCGAGTCCTGCCGGGGGCGCGACCGACAAGGCCGGTTGACCTGCGACGACAACTTCTGCATCCTCGGCGCGTGCAACGTACGGGCGACAGGCCGTCGCACGCGACGGTACGGTCCTGTGCACGCACGGGGAGACGCTGAACGTCCTCGGCGCTGGGGTGGAAACGCTTCGGGCGGATCGTCACCGTCGCGAAGGACAAATTCTTCGGGCGCGCGTCGGTTCCCCGTGACCCACCAAGCTCCAATGCTCCGCGTACACTTTGGTCATTGCTCGTTGTCAGGCCATCACGGTTGTTCCGTACTCGGGGGCGTGCTGACGAGACGCGGCGGGGCTCAGCCATCGCATGGGCGCCGCCGATGACCGTTCCGGCCTGTCGACAGGATGATCACGTGCGGCTTCGCCTGCCCTCCCTCCTCAGTACCACGACGGCACTCGTCGTGGGCACCCTCGCCACCCTGGCTCCCCTCAGCCCCGCCGCCCCGGCGACTCCGCCCTCCAGGACTGTCAGCCCTGCGATCGACTGGGTGGTCACGACAGGTGACCAGCGCAGCCTGGTAGCGAGTCAGCCAGCCGTCTCGTTCGGCCGGGACCGCCACGACTCGTCGGCGCTGGTGGTTGACGAGTCCCTGCGGTTCCAGCCCCATGTCGGAGTGGGAGCGGCCATGACGGAGTCTTCGGCATACCTGCTCGCGCGCCTGCCGGCAGCCGCACGGACGGCCACCCTGCACAGCATCTTCCACCCGAGCGAGGGGGCAGGCGTGTCGGTGCTCCGGGTGCCGCTCGGCGCCAGCGACTTCGCGCTCGACGACTACACGTACAACGACCTGCCCCCGGGCGTGACCGACCCGCAGCTGCACCGCTTCTCCACAGCGCGGGAGCAGCAGCACGTCGTGCCGGTGCTGCAGCAGGCGCAGTCGGTCAACCCGTCGCTGCGTCTCGTCCTCAGCGCCTGGAGCCCTCCGGCCTGGATGAAAGACTCGGGCACGACCCACGGTGGCAGCCTCCTGCCAGCCTACGAGGCGACCTACGCCACCTACCTGGCGCGCGCAGCGCAGGAATTCGTCGCCTCCGGGCTCCAGGTGACAGCGATGACGGTCGTGAACGAGCCGAATCACTCGACCGCGGACTATCCCACGACACTGATGCCGGTCGACCAGCGTGTCCGGGTCGCGGCGATGCTTCGGGCGGAGCTCGACACGCGGGGCCTGGCCTCCGTGGGCATCTTGTCGCACGACCACAACTGGGACGACACGGCCGCCCCGATCAGGGAGCTCACCACGGCTCCTCCCGGCACCTACGTGGGCTCGGCCTTCCACTGCTACGCCGGGGACGTCTCGGCGCAGTCGGTCGTCGCAGAGACCGTCCCGGGGACGCAGATATGGACGACCGAGTGCGCCGGCGGGAGCTGGTCCGGCGGCTTCTCCGAGGATCTGCGCTGGGGCATGCGGCACATGCTCATCGGAGCCTTCCGCCACCACTCGCGGGGTGTGCTGTGGTGGAACCTCGCCCTCGACCCCGCATCCGGCCCGAAGAACGGAGGATGCCAGAACTGTCGCGGCGTCCTGACGGTCGACCCCGAGAAGGCGTCGACGACCCGCAACGTGGAGTACTGGCTGCTCACGCACGTCGGCCGCTACGTCCCCCGGGGCTCGGTACGGGTCGGCACGACAGGTGGTCCCCACGGCGTGGAAGGCGTCGCCTTCGTGACGCCCGAGGGTCGGCGGGTGCTCCTGCTCCTCAACGACGGCACCTCCAAGCAGACGGTCACGGTCCGATGGAACGGCCAGGCCGCGCAGCTGTCGCTGCCCCGGCAGTCGGTAGCCACCGCCACCTGGTGACCGGCGGCTACTCGACCGCTGCCCGCAGGGCGGCCAGTTCCTCGGGCAGGTGGCCGAACCGGTCGGGGTCGGCCGAGCGCACCGCGTGCTCGATCCGTCGCGCGATCAACGTTCCGTCGTGGCGGCCATAGCTGCCCAGCGCGCCGGCGAGGTTGTGGGCGGCCCGGGCCGCGTCCTCCGCCTGCACCGAGCCGTCACCGAGCGCGAAGCGCTCGATCACGTCGATCCGTGACTGCACCAGGGGGCGGAACCGCTGCCACAGCTTGGTGACGGCGTCGGACGTGGGCTCAGGCATCGGTCGGCTCCTTCGCGGTGCCGGGGCTCGTCGGCCGGGGGGTCACCTTCCACTCCCGCTCGCCGGAGAACTCCTTCAGGTGGGCCACACGGGCGATGAGGTTCTTGAACTCGGTGTAGAAGAAGGACGAGACGATGAGATAGCGAAGGAACCAGAACCGCTGCCGGCGGATCTCCGGCGCCGCGAGCTTGCGGGCGAACAACGTCTGCCCGGGCCCGACGGACAGGGTGAACATCGTGGTGAGGACGAAGAACGGGATCAGCCAGTCGAGCTGGTTCACCCCGCCCTCCCGCCAGGCCAGG
>JASKZT010000037.1 GCA_030145965.1 Ornithinimicrobium sp. | reverse complement strand
GCGGAGACCGCGCGGACCACCACCGGCTGCAGGACCCCGAGCTCGGTGATGCTCGAGACCAGCTCGGCAAGGTCGTCCTCGTCGAAGACCTGCCGCGGCTGGCGCGGGTTGGGGCGGATGGCATCGACGGGCAGCTCGGCGAAGTGTGCTCCGGGCACCGGCGACAGCCCGTCGGGCACGTCACCATCCAGGCCGGACCCAGCACCGGCGCCGCTCGTCGGGTCGCCGGGCGCCACCGCGGCGTTTCCCGTGAAACCGCCACCCCCTGACGCGGCGTCCTCGACGGGGGCCTCGCCCGGCCCACGGGGGAAGAAGACGTCGGAAGGGCGGTCCCCCGCGGGGGCGGAGGGTATGAGCGCGCCGAGGCCACGCCCCAGCCCTCGTCGACGTTCACTCATGCTGGTACCTCCTGGTGCTGACGCATCTCTGCGGCAGCCTCGACGTAGGACAGGGCGCCCGTGCTGGCCGGGTCGTAGGTGATGACGGTCTCGCCGTGGCTCGGCGCCTCGCTGATGCGCACCGAGCGCGGGATGGCGGCGCGCAGCACGCGCGGGCCGAAGTACTCCCGAACCTGGGCCGCAACGTCGGCGGACAGGCGGGTGCGGGCGTCGGCCATCGTCAGCAGCACCGTGCTGATGCGCAGGTCGGCGTTGAGGTGCTGCTGGATGAGCTCGACGTTCTTGAGGAGCTGGCTCAGACCCTCGAGTGCGTAGTACTCGCACTGGATGGGGATCAGCACCTCGCGCGCGGCGACGAAGGCGTTGACCGTGAGCAGTCCCAGGCTGGGTGGGCAGTCGATGAGGACCAGGTCGATGGGCTCGTCCGGGGGACGGCTGTCGAGGTAGGCGGTCAGGGCCCGCCGTAGCCGGTTCTCCCGGGCGACCAGCGGGACGAGCTCGATCTCGGCGCCCGCCAGGTCGATCGTGGCCGGAGCGCAGAGCAGCCCGGGCACATGAGGGCTCTCGCGCACGACGTCCTCGAGCGGGAGGCCGTCGATGAGCACGTCGTAAACCCCGAGCGTACCGCTGAGGTGCGGGATGCTCAGGGCGGTGCTGGCGTTGCCCTGTGGGTCCATGTCCATGACGAGCACCCGCAGCCCGGCCTGGGCCATCGCGGCCGCGACGTTCACGGTGGAGGTCGTCTTGCCGACGCCACCCTTCTGGTTGGCCACCGTCATGATCCGCGTGCCCGTCCAGCCGTGGGTCCTCCCATTGGGTCCAGGGGGCACATCTCGCGCTGTTTCACGGGAAACATCGTGTGGGCCCGCAGCCGCTGTCTCGACACCGGTGCTCGGTCCGGTCGCCTCGTCGCGGCCGTCGAAGCCGTCCACGCCCTCGTCCTCCGATCGTGTTTCACGGGAAACCACCGCCTCTAGGAGACGGGAGTCCGGCCCCTCACCTGCAGCTGCGTGGTCCTCGGCTCGGCGCGGCCAGCCCAGCGCCGACGGCGCACGGGTGACGGCGGGGAACGGGAGCTCCGACGGCGAAGGAGGTCCGGGCCAACCCAGGGACCGGCGGGAAGAGGTAGTCATGAGGCCCCCATCATCCCTGATGAGCCGGCCGTTGCCCAAAGGCGCCCACCCGTGTCGCGCCCCGCCCCGGCGTCCTCAGCCGGCCGGGCGGCCGCCCTTGGCCGGCTTCGCGTGCCGCCCGCGACCGCGGCCCGCCGCGCGCTTCTGCCGTCTTCCCGCTGCGGCCCCGTCGGTAGGGGCCGCGTCGCCCCGGAGGTGGTCGGGGCGCACGATCTCGACGACCCGGACGGGCTCGCTCACCCGTCCCTCGCCGACGACGTGCAGAGTGGCCGAACGCACGCCGAGGCGGTCCAGGAGCCCGGCGGCGGCGGCGAGCTCCTCCTGCGCCGCGGCACCCTTCAGGGCCAGCAGCCGCCCACCGGGGTCCAGGAGGGGGAAGGACCACCGGACCAGCTTGTCGAGCGAGGCGACCGCCCGCGCGGTGACCACCGGCGCGGAGAGGTCCATCTCCTCGGCGCGTCCGCGGTGGATGCGGACGTTGGTCAGCTCCAGCTCCTCCACCGCCTTCTCCAGCCAGGTCGTGCGGCGCAGGAGCGGCTCGACCAGGTGCAGCGTGAGGTCCGGGCGCACCACCGCCAGCACGAGGCCGGGCAGGCCGGCGCCCGACCCGATGTCCACCACCGTCTCGCCGTCGGCCAGCAGGCTCTCCATGACGGCGCAGTTGACGAGATGGCGCTCCCAGAGGCGCGACGCCTCCCGGGGGCCGACCAGGCCGTGCGCGATGCCGGTCGTGGCGAGCAGGTCGGCGTAGCGCTGCGCCAGGTCCAGCCGCGCGCCGAAGACGTCCGTCGCCTCGGTCGGCGGCGGCGGCGCGGCGTCGACGGGGGGTGGGACGTCGCTCACGACGGGCGGCTCGGCGCGGGACCGGTCAGGCGGACGGGAGGATGACGACGTAGCGCGAGGGCTCGACGCCCTCGGACTCCGAGTGCAGGCCCGCCGCCAGGACCTCGTCGTGGACGACCTTGCGCTCGAAGGCGGTCATGGGCTCCAGCTCGCGGCGGGTGCCGCTCTCCTGGACCTCGGCGATCGCGCGCCGCGCGGTCTTGACCAGGGCGGACCGACGGTCGGAGCGGTAGCCGGCGACGTCGAGCAGAAGGCGGCTGCGGTCGCCTGTCTCGGCCTGGACCGCCAGGCGCGTGAGCTCCTGGAGCGCGTCGAGGACGGAGCCGCCGGGCCCGACGAGACGACGCGGGGCGGCGCCGTCCTCGGAGTCGACGATCGCGACCGCCGCGCGGTTGCCCTCGATGTCGACCTCGAGGTCGCCGGAGAGGTCGGCGATGTCGAGGAGGGCCTCGAGGAAGTCCGCCGCGATCTCGCCCTCCCGGACGAGGTCCTCGGTGACCTCCCCCGAGCCCTGGCCGGAGGGAGCCACCTCGTCCGCCTCGTCGGGCTCGTCGGCCTCGTCCGCCTCCTCGGTCTCCCCCGCCTCGGCAACCTCATCAGCCTGCTGCGCCTCACCGGTCGCGTCGTCCTCGGCGTCGTCGACGGCGGTGAGATCGGCGTCCTCGACGGCCGACGTCGGCTCCGCGACCTCGTGCTGCGACACCGTCGCCGGGTCCTGGGGCTCGGCGGCATCGACGTCGCCGGTCTCCGGGGTGGTGGTGCTGGGGGTGGTGCTCATCGTGTCTCTCCTCGTGGATGGCCGGGCCGTGCCGGGCGCTGGCAGAGGGTGGGTCGTCCGCCGGACGGCGGACCAGGTCGGGATGGTCAGCGCCGCTTGGCGCGCTTCTTGCTCTTGGGCTGGGCGCGCTGGCCGACCGGCCGCTGGGCGGCGGCGGCCTGCTCGGCACCCTGGCGCTCCTTGAGCAGGTTGGGGTTCTTCAGCTGGATGCCCGAGGCGTCACGGCCCTTGCGGGCCATCCGCTCGCGGTACTTCTGCTCCGCCGGCGACCCGGGCGCGGGCATGTTGCGGATGACGAAGAACTGCTGGCCCATCGTCCAGAAGTTGCTGACCGTCCAGTAGATGAGCAGCGCCACCGGGAAGTTCACGCCGGTGACGGCGAAGACGAGCGGCAGGATGTAGATGAGCATCTGCTGCTGCTTGGCCATCGGGCTGTTGAGCGCCTCGGGGCTCATGTTCTGGCGCATCAGCTGGTGGCTGGTCACGAACTGCGACAGCGACATGACGACGATGAGGACGGCCGAGAGGACCTTCGCGGACATGTCCTGGTCGTGCAGGAAGGTCGAGGTCAGACCGGCGCCGAGGACCTCGGAGTTGGCCATCTTGGTGGCCAGCTCGAAGGAGAAGAGGCCCAGCGGCTCGGCCCGTCCGTCCGAGACCGCCTCGGCGCTGTTGAGCAGCCGGAAGAGCGCGAAGAAGAACGGCATCTGGATGAGGATCG